>CAIXZV010000128.1 GCA_903924005.1 uncultured Chloroflexota bacterium
GAACCCTCTGCCGCCAATCCACGTGTTGGCAAAGTCCTCCGAGAAGGTCTCCACGCGATGGGTCCCGTCGGTCAGGTTGACCCGCAGGATCTGCCCGGTCCAGCCATTCATCGTCAGCTCATCCCTGCATGCTGCTGTCGTCCGCCGCCGGCGATGGACTGCCGCCGTACACGGACCATGCTTGCGCCTCCCGTGCGGGCGGCGACACTCTTGCGGGCAGTCTAGCCCCGCGAGCGACAGCGATATGGGCCGAGTGGCCCACCATCGACCCTCCAGCAAGTCTCGTGCGGCGGCACAACCCCGTGCGGCGCAGACTGACTTCCGACCCTGCCGCGCCGTTGCGAAGGGGTCGTGTCCCGTGGAGTGGTGGACTTTGGGCGATCCGTCGTGATCGTCAGCGACAGTATCGGCGGCGTCCGTCAGGACGCCAGCAGCAGGCTCCTGCCTCCGTCCACCTCCTTGGCCAGCCCATCATCGGGTGCCCGGTCAAGCAGGGCCATGGAGCCCTCGGCGAGGTAGCGCCGCTCGGCGATCGCCCACTCGTCGTGGACCTCTAGCAGCACGGCGCCCGCGAGGCGCAGGACGGCCGCCTCGTTGGGGAAGATGCCGACCACGTCGCTCCGGCGCTTGATCTCCTTGTTGACCCGCTCGAGCGGGTTCGTGCTCCAGATCTTCTTCCAGTGTGCGAACGGGAAGGCGGCGAACGCCGTGACGTCCTCCCTCGCCTCCCGGAGCATGGCGGCGACGACCGGGAACCCGGCGCCGAGCTTGTCGGCGACCGCGTCGAGCTGCTCGCGGACCGCCGCAGGGTCGGGCTGTGCCCAGATCGTGCGGATGAGGGCCAACACCATCTCGGCCCGCCCCTTCTGGATCCTGCTGAGCACGTTGCGCAGGAAGTGGACCCGGCACCGCTGCCAGGCAGCACCGATGAACACCGCGGCGATGGCCGCCTTGAGGCCCTGATGGGCGTCGCTGATGACCAGGCGCACCCCGCCGAGGCCCCGCGCCCGGAGGCTCCGCGCGAAGGCCGTCCAGAAGGCGCCGTCCTCGCTGTCCCCGACCGCGAGCCCCAGGACCTCGCGGTCGCCCGTGGCGGTGACCCCGGTCGCGATCACGATCGCCTTGCTGACCACCGACGCCCCCTCGTGGGCCTTGACGTACGTGGCGTCGAGGAACACGTACGGGAAGGCGACATGGTCCAGGCGCCGTTCGCGGAAGGCGCCGACGACGGCGTCGAGGTCGCCGCAGATCCGGCTCACCTCGCTCTTGCTGATCCCGGCGTCGATCCCCAGGGCGCGGACGAGGTCGTCGACCTTGCGGGTCGACACGCCGTGGACGTACGACTCCATCACGACCGCCCACAGGGCGCGGTCGATCCGCCGTCGCGGCTCGAGCAGGCAGGGCAGGAACGAGCCCTCGCGGAACTTGGGGATGTGCAGCTCCACGTCGCCCGCCTTGGTCGAGAGCAGCCGGGTCCGGCTCCCGTTGCGGTGGGTCGTGCGCTCGTCGGTCCGCTCGTACCGGCCGGCGCCGATCACGGCAGTTGCCTCGGCCTCGATGAGCTCCTGGAGCACGAGCGTCATCGCCTCGCGCATGACGTCGATCGAGCCGCCCGCGCGCATGGCGTCGAGCAGCTCGGACAGGGCAGACTGTGAGAGGGCCATCGGATTGATCTCCTCGTCGTGAACCTTGGTCGGAACACGCTGAGGATCACACCGGTGGCCCCTGACTGTCCGGCTCAGCCGGCGCCAGGAGCCTCGCTCAAATCACACCACTCGGGGGGACACGCCTGGACGACCCGTTACCCGGCGCGGTATGCATGGGCGGGCTGCCAGCGTGTCGAAGCATGGTCGATCGCGGGCTTGACTGGCGCAGCTGCGAGCCGCCGCCGGCGTTGACGCGGCGGTTCCCCTGCAGCCAAACATGGAGTGCATACGCCGGGGCAGAACGGGCCGGGGCAGAACGGGCCGGGGCAGAACGGGCCGGGGCCCGGGCGGGCGGTGGAACAGGCGACGAACTCGAGAGCCCGCCATCCGCGACGGCCCGCCCAGACCCGCGCGGTCACATCCCGGGCTTGAAGCTCCCCACCTGCATCATCGCGGTGACACCGTCGTTGATGCCCACGTGGCGCACCACCTTGCCGTCGCGCAGGTGGTAGATGCTCCACATCTCAAAATCGATCTTGGCGCCGTTGGCCTCCGGCTGGCCAAGGAAGGCCGCGCCGCCCGTGTTGGTCCCGGTGGTCCGGACGCGGACCGCAACGGTGTCGCCATCGCCGACGAGGTCAAGGATCTCGATGCGCCGATCCGGGAACGCGGCCATCGCGCCCTGGTGGGCCATCTTGGCGCCGTCAAGCCCGATGGGCAGCCCCTGCGCGTGGCTCTGCTCGTTGTTGAAGTCAGGCGCGAAGTGCTGGTCAAGCGCGGCGAGATCGTTGCGGCCCCACGCCTCTTCGATGGTGCGCACGATCGCCTTGTTGTCGGCCATGTCGTTCTCCCTGGTGCCTGCGGCGCCGTCATCGGCGGTACAGCCAGACAACGAACGGGCGTGCCCGAAATCGACAGGGCCGGTGGTAGGCTCTGTTGTGCGTACATTGGTACAACAACCGAGGTGACAGATGACGACGGCGCGAGCAGCGAAAGACGGGCGCATTGCGGTACGCGCTTCAAAGGAACAGCGGGACCTGATCGCCCTCGCCAGCGTTGAGGCCAAGACAACGGTGAGCAATTTCGTGCTCACCGCAACGCTTGCACGGGCGCAGGACGTTCTCGCCGAACGGCGCGCTTTCACCCTGCCGCCCGAGCAATGGGACGCCTTTCTCGCCCTGCTTGACCAGCCTCCGGCTGACAGGCCGCGACTGCGCCGGCTGCTGGCCGAGACGTCCATTCTCGACGCCTGACGCCGCGAGCTGCGACGTCATGGAGTTCGTCGGCCCCGTCAGGTTCGTCCCGGGGCGTCACGTCGTCACCGGCTTTGACTGCGGCTCTGAAAGCCAGTCGATCTGGCTGCGCAGACACGCCGCCACCGCGCTTGGAGCCGGGACCGCGGTCACCTACGTGATCACGCCAGCCGGCAGCGACCTGGTTGCGGGGTACCACGCACTTGCGGCTTCATCGGTCGAACTGGACGCCGCGCCAACGCGCATGCTCAAGGGGGCGGGGCGCAGCCCAATCCCGGTCGTTCTGCTGGCAAGGCTCGGCGTTGACCGACAGTTTGCTGGTCGTGGCATTGGGGCTGCGCTCGTCAAGGACGCGATGCTCCGAGCGCACGGCGCGGCTCGGGGGATCGGCGCGCGAGCCTTGCTGATCCACGCCGAAAGCGAGGCAGCACGGGCGTTCTACCTGCATCTGGCGGAGTTCGATCCGTCACCAACCGATCCGCTCCACCTAGTGCTGCTGATGTCGGACATCGAGGCCGCGCTGCCGCCGAAGTAGCCGTGCCACACAGGTGACACGCCCCTCCGCGACGATGGCTTCGCATGGAGGGACAGCACATGACAAGAGAGCCGCAGATGTACCGCCAGGGGGATGTCCTGCTGGTGCCGGTCGCAGAGGTGCCGGAGCAGGCGAAGCCCGTGGCGCGCGAGAACGGCCGCGTGGTGCTCGCCTGGGGCGAGGTCACGGGGCACGCGCACGCCATCCGCGCCGCGGAGGCGCACCTGTTGGAGGCGGGCCGGGAGCGCTACCTGCGGGTTGCCGAACCGGTCACGCTGGACCATGAGGAGCACGCCCAGATCACGCTTGAACCGGGCGTCTACCACGTGGTCATCCAGCGGGAGTACGTCCCGGCTGAGGTTGGCTCGCCGCAGTTCCGTCGGGTGGTGGACTGATGGGCGTCTCGCCGTACTACCCCGAAGACGTGGCGCAGGAGCGGATGCGCGCCTGGGCGGTCGAGTGGAACAGCGTTGCAGCTTGCACGGATCGCGCGGATCGGCCTCGGGCTGAGGCGGCGCTGCGGGAGTTGTACCGGGCGGATGGCCGCGCGGAGCCGCGGATCCTGTGGGTGTCGTCGCCAGCCGCAGGGCTCCTCGCCCATGCCATCGCCAGCCGTTCGTACCGGCCCGTGCGGAGCGCCTTTGCGCGCGGTGACGTGGGCAACGGCAACAACCTTGAGTTCAACAGCCTGGCTGAGCCCTTCGCCATGGAGCCCGCCTGGCGGAACCGGCTCATCGCGGCCGTGCATGAGCGTCTGCCGCCGGAACGGCGCAGTAGCAGCCCCGGAGAGGGACTTGCGGGCGCCGCGTCCGGTCTCGGCATCAACACGTCGCGGCTTGAGGGCATCCTGCGGCTTGTGCCACGGCCATCGGCGCCGGCAATGGATCCCACGCAAGCAGATGGACCAGCCACAGACCTGCTCGCAGGCGCACTCGGGCCCACATGGACCAGCGTTGTGCAGACCGTCGGGACGGACCTTGCGCGGGAACTCTTCCTGCAGGCACTGCGGGCCCAAGTCGCAGACCTCTTTGCCCAGCCGCAGCGCATCAGAGATGCCGTCCAGGCCATGCAGCCGGGCCAATGGGACGCAGAGACACCGGTGCTGGCCGCGGCAAAGGCCGTCTTCGGCGGGTTCCTGTGGCGCCACAAGGAGGGACGCGCAGAGCGGGAGCGGTCTGTCGCCCTCCGGCTGGAGCTTGCCCGGTCGGCCGGCCAGTGGTGGGCGCTGGACGGTCTGGCAATCATCTCGGAACGCCCGCTGCGCATCCGGCGAGATGACCGCGGTCGCCAGCACAGTTCCACAGGGCCCGCAGTCGCCTGGGCAGACGGCAACGAGATGTACGCGTGGCATGGCGTCGGCGTAGAAGCCAGGGTCATCGCCAGTCCGGGGACCATCACGGTTGAGGAGATCGACCGGACAAGCAACGTTGAGGTTCGGCGCGTCCTCATTGAGCAGTTCGGCGAAGACCGCCTCATCCGGGAGGGCGGCGCCCGGCTGATCGGAGAGGACGCCACCGGTCGTCTCTGGCGCCGGGAGTTCGCTTCAGGTGGGTGGAGCCAGGGCCGGGACGAGCCCATCGTCATGGTGGAGGTCCTCAACTCCACACCGGAGCCGGACGGAACGCGCAAGACGTACTTCCTGCGGGTACCGCCAACGATGAAAAGCGCGCGCCAGGCTGTGGCGTGGACGTTTGGGCTGGGCAGCGTGGAGTACCGGCCGGCGGTCCAGACGTAGCGCAGATGCACAGGACGGCTGCTCGCCGCGCTGTTATCGTCGCGCACATGGGGACGAGGAAGAAAGCGGCGGGTCTGGGCGAGGCCGGCATCACGCGGCGCCGATTCCTTGCGGGGAGCGGCCTTGGGCTCACCGCCGCCGCGTTCGCTGCCGCATGCGGTGGCCCAAAGCCCACAACGCAGCCGTCGGCGGGGCTTGTGGCGTCTCCCAGCCCGTCGAGCGCGGGGCCAAGCGC
>CAIXZV010000129.1 GCA_903924005.1 uncultured Chloroflexota bacterium
ATCGACGAGTCCCATAATCCATCTCCTGATCGAGGGTCAGACGGCCAGCCGACCAAGAGGTTCGAGATGACGCCCGGGAATCCTACCGAGATAGGGCCTAAGCCCCAATCCACCGATGAACCCCGTGAGGATCGGGTAGCAAAGACAGGACAAGTGCCCTCTCTGCTGGGAGAATGTGTGTTGCGACACAGCACAGACCCCCATCGAGAAAGGCACTTGTCCGATGCGATCCTCTCACAGCCTTGAGCGCCTGTCAGTAGAGTTCTCCGATGCCCACGCGGTGGCCGACGCCGGCCTCCTGCTGCCCGCCACCCTGGCGGAGAAGCTGGGCCTCAGGGAGCTCCTCGACGAGCACGTCGATCTCGGCCGCGCCCCGGGCGCTGCGAACCCCGGGGTGAAGGCCCTCACCCTGATCTACTCGGCGCTCGCCGGCGGCGACTGCATCGACGACGCCGCCGCCCTGCGCGCCGGCGCCACCACGGCCGTGCTCGGCGGCGAGCTGCGCGCGCCATCCACGCTCGGCACCTTCCTGCGCGCCTTCACCTGGGGGCATGCCCTGCAGCTCGACGCCGCCAGCCGCCGCCTCCTGGCACGCGCCTGGGAGGCCGGCGCCGGCCCCGGCGCGGCGCCGCTCACCATCGACCTCGACTCCACCATCTGCGAGACCTACGGCCTGCAGAAAGCCGGCGGCAGCAGGTTCACCTACACGCACGTGCGTGGCTACCACCCGCTGCTCGCCGTGGCGGCAGGGACGGGCGAGGTCCTGCACGCGCGCCTGCGCGGCGGCCCCGCCAACACCACCCGCGGCGCCGCGCGCTTCATCAGCGAGACCGTGAGCCGCCTGCGCGGCGCCGGCGCCGGCGGCCAGCTCACGCTGCGCGCCGACTCGGGCTTCTACGGCGCCAAGGTGGTCGCTGCCTGCCGCAGCAAGGGCGTGCGCTTCTCGATCACCGTGCGGCAGCACAGAGGCCTGCAGGCCCGGTTCGTCGCCCTCCCCGAGGAGGCGTGGACGGCGATCCCCTATTTCATGCCGGGGGCCGCGGTCGCCGAGATCGCCTACACGCCCTTCGGCAAGAAGGGTTTCCCGGTCAGGCTCATCGTGCGCCGCGTGCCGCCCAGCCCCGGCAGCCAGCTGGCGCTCTTTGCCAGCTACTCCTACCTGCGCCTTCATCTGCGACCGCGAGGGCGAGATGCTCGCCCTCGAGGCCGACCACCGTCGCCACGCCGAGATCGAGAACGCGATCCGCGACCTCAAGTATGGGGTGGGCCTGAACCATCTGCCCTCAGGCAGGTTCGCCGCCAACGCCGCCTGGCTGGCCCTGCAGGTGATGGCCCACAATCTCGGCATCTGGGTGAACCGTCTCGGCATCCAGGGGCCACCGCTGCGCATGAAGACCCTCAGGCAGCGCTACCTCACGCTGCCCGGGAGGCTCACGCGGGGGGCGGGGCGTCGGCGCCTCGCGCTGCCCCGCGCCTGGCCCTGGCAGGAGCGCTTCCTGGCGGCGCTTGCGCGCCTGCGCGCCTTGCCGCTGCTTGCCTGAGCGCAGCGCGCTCCCTGACCATCACCCAGAGCTGGACCCGGCCCGGCCGCGGCTTACCCGCGAGCGCCTTGAGCGGCCGCCCCGGGGAGCCCCAAGGGTTCGCGGCGACCCTCGTCCGCGACCTCGTGGCCGGCTGAGCTGGTCTGCACCCGTCCAGGCAATCGATCGCAGCCCATCTGGCCTGGTCAGGCCCGCTTGGAGGGGCGATCGGTGGATTCGGGCTTAGTGGGCGCAGGGGTCTGACCGCCGGGCCGCGTCCGGATGGTATGCGGTCAGACGCCGGGATGTTGATGGCTTCCCGGAGAAGTCGCGGAACGGATGAGCGCGGGTCAGCCTGCCGTCTGGCGCTTGTCGTACACTCTGCGCGTCATGCCCGCGCGTCACCGGTCGAGGACTGGTGGCGTATCTCCACA
>CAIXZV010000130.1 GCA_903924005.1 uncultured Chloroflexota bacterium
CCGCCGCGCTGTTCCTCCAGGCGGTGGGCGAGGGCAACGCCCGCGTCGCCGAGTGGCAGACCGCGCTTGACGCCTACACGCTTGCCTACCCGGCCGAGGCCGCCGAACTGCGCCGCCGTCTGGCGGGCGAGCTGCCGGAGGGCTGGGACGCCGCGCTGCCGACATGGGACACCGGGTCCGAAGTGGCCACACGCAACGCCAGCCAGGACACCATCCAGGCGCTGGCCTCGGCGCTCCCGGAGCTGTTTGGCGGATCGGCTGACCTGTCGGAGTCCAACCTGACCGACGTCAAGGCGCTTGGCCACGACCACTTTGAGGCCGACAACCCCGGGCGCAACCTGCGTTTCGGCGTCCGCGAGCACGCCATGGGCGCCATCGTCAACGGCATCGCGTACCACGGCGGGTTCCTCCCCTACGCCGCCACGGTCCTCACCTTCAGCGACTACATGCGCGGGTCCGTGCGGATTGCGGCGCTGTCCGGGCTCCACGTCACGTACGTCTGGACGCATGACTCCGTGTTCCTGGGCGAGGACGGCCCCACGCACCAGCCCGTGGAGCACTACGCGGCGCTGCGCGCCATCCCCAACCTGTGGTTTATCCGCCCAGGCGACGGCAACGAGGCCGCGGCGGCCTGGGCGCTGGCGGCCGAGCGCTCGTCGCTTGCTGACGCGCACCCCGGCCCGGTGGCGCTGGCGTTCACCCGCCAGAAGCTCCCCACGCTCCCCGGCACCCGCGAGAAGGCCCGCGAGGGCGTGCGCCGCGGCGGCTACGTTGTCCGCGAGGCGGCAGGCGGCAGCGGCCCGGAGCTGATCCTCGTGGCGAGCGGCTCAGAGCTTGCGTTGTGCGTGACCGCGGCGGATCAGCTTGAGGGCGGCGGCATCCCCACCCGCGTGGTCAGCCTTCCCTGCTGGGAGCGGTTTGACGCGCAGGACAAGGCGTACCGAGACAGCGTGCTCCCGCCGGCCATCCGCAAGCGCGTCACCGTGGAGGCCGGCGTCTCGCTGGGCTGGGAGCGGTACGCGGGCGACGAGGGCGCCATCCTTGGGCTGGACCGCTTTGGCGCTTCGGCCCCGGCGGGCACCCTGGCCACGGCCTTTGGCTTCACCGCCGCCAACGTGGCGGCCATCGGGCGCCGCGTGGTGCACGAGGGGCTGGCCGGTCGCGTGGGTGTCGATGGGCCGACGGCCGGCGAACACCACCACTGAGGCAACCCGTCAGGGAGGGCGACATGCGCATCGCGTTCGCGGCCGACCATGCGGGTGCGGCCTTCAAGGACGAGCTGCTGGCCAAGCTGCGTGGTGCCCTTGGCGCTTCGGGCGCAGAGCACGAGTGGCTGGACCTCGGCGGCGACGGGTCAGACCCGCTCGACGACTACCCGGACTTCGCCCAGCGTCTGGGCGAGGCCATCCAGACCGGTGCCGCCGATCGGGGGATCCTCGTCTGCGGCTCCGGCGTGGGCGCGTCCATCGCCGCCAACAAGATGCGCGGCGTGCGGGCTGGCCTCTGCCACGACACGTACTCGGCGCACCAGGGCGTGGAGCACGACGACATGAACGTGCTGGCGATGGGCGCGCGCGTCATCGGCATTGAGCCTGCCGCCGAATGCGCTTTGGCGTTCCTTGCCGCGCGCTTCACCGGCGAGCCGCGCCACGTGCGCAGGCTTGGCAAGGTCCTCGCGATCGAGGGGCGCTCCATGGGAGGCGACGCGGGCTGACGTCTGGGCCGACGCCGGGCTGCCCCAGCGCCAATCCCCGCCGCTGATCGGTGGGACCGATCGATCCCGCGCGTCCAACCCCTGAGCGATCGGTGGGACCGATCAAATCGACTGGTTTCGGGCCCCGGGAACGCCAATCGGCGTCGTTTTGATCGGTGGCACCGATCAGTAGAGCCGTCGCACCGTGAAATCGATCGGTGGCACCGATCACGCCCGGGTGGGCGGCTGCGCGTGAGCCGTCAGCCGCTGGGCGCAGGCGACGCGGGAACCGGCACCAGCACCGTGCCGTGGAGCGGCGAGCGCGTCACGGTGAACCGGGCGACCGGCCGCCCGTCTGCCGCCGACGCTTGCCAGCGCCCGAAGGGGATTTCACCGTGGGTGATCCACATAGCTGCCCACGTGGTGACCTTGCCGCCCGACAGGAACACCAGTGCCTCCACGTCCTCGTTCTCTAGGGTGGACGCGGCGTCGTCCGCAGCGGGCCAGTCAAACCCAAGGTCGTCCCGCATCCGGCTCGCCGGCGTGCCGGGGTCAAACACCACCACCTCGTCCCACGGGCCGGGCACCAGCGTCGTCAGGTCAACCACCCCGTTGTCGGGCGCGGACCCAATCGCCGCCTCGAGCGCCTGGCCCAGCGCCTCGTCGCGCCCGCTGCCAATCCCGCACCCGGCCAGCAGGCCCGCCGCGAGCAGCAGCAGGGTGGCCCTCATCGACGGACCCGGTTGGCGATGACAGCTGCTGTCACGCCTACAGCGACGATGCCGACAGCGATCCAGCCAAGATCGATAAACAGGAGCGCGCCACCAGCGTCACCAGCCGGCCCGTTGTGGAGCGCCGGGTCGCTCACATGGCGGCTTCGTGCCACCTCGCGGCCATCGATCTCCACCGTCCGGTGGCCGCCGTCGGCGTAGCAGAGGTGTACGGCGCGTCCGAACACCCGATACAGGTTCCCGGCAGCCCAGAGCCGAGTCGGGAGGAGCTCCAGAGGCGCCGACGACAGCGTATGCACCTCAGCGGCGCTGCCGACGGTCTTGCGACGAAAGGCTGCGCCTCGGGCTACTTGCGGTTCCACAGACCGCAGTTGGCATCGGGCCCATTCGGGCGTGGTCGGAGGAGACACATCTCACGGACCCTTATCCCCCGTGCGTTGGCGAACGAATCGGAGCCCAGCCGCGGTCAGCACCGCAATCCACGCGAACATTGACAACGAGCCGATCACCATCAGCACGTCTACCGGCCGGGCGCCGACCAGGGCCCCAGCCAGCGGGATCGCGCCCCAGACAAGTCCGAATGCCACCGCCGGCACTGCGACCGACAGCGAACCGCGCAGGTAGGCGGGCACGAGGGTGTGACGTATCGCGAATAGGGCGAGCGCACCACCGAAGGCGAGGGTTGCTTGAATCACGGCGTCCATCAGAGCCTGACCTGACTGCAGGGTTTCCTCGACCCCTGCTCGACCAAGTTCCACATCGTCCAAGTCAACCAGATCGCGGCAGCATCCGACGGCAACAGCAGTAGGTGGACTGCAAGCGGCGCTCCGAGCAGCGACACAAGCGCAAGCGCCAAGTCGACGCTTCCCATTGCCCAGAGGCCGAGGACGCCGGCCATAACAGCGCCCGGGCACCAGGCCGGCGCTGGTCCGGCATTCAGGCGTCCACGGCCGGGCCCTGAGAGGAGCCGCGGCCTCCCGCAGACGGCGAGTGCGATGCCGCGACTGCGAAGGAGCGTCAACGCATGGCGGAGTGTGCTCGCCGCCAGCGAACGACCCGACCACGATCTGCCCCACGAGATGATCGAGGTCAGCCCGCTCGGGTCCGCCTTCGTGGCCGGCGAGTTCGCCGCGTACGCGTAGAGGCTCCCGTCGGCGCGGGCCGGGTCCGGCTGGAGGAAGCGCCCGAGGGCCGGGCTGTAGGTGCGGGCGTGCATGTGGTAGAGGGCCTCGCCCGCGGCGTCGTCCCACTGGACGTCCGAGGCGCCCACCCAGAGGTAGCGGAAGCGCAGGTCGGGGTAGCCGTTGGCCGTCGTCGTCGCCGGCGCGCCCCAGGTCTGGTACGCGTAGCGGTTGGCGGCGGTCGCGGCGCCGGTGGCCGGGTCGACCTCGCTGACGCTGAGCGCGTCGCCGTGGGCGCTCCAGGCCACCAGGTACTGCGGGTTGGACCCCGTGCAGTCCGGGTCGCAGAACCGGGTGATCCGGCCGGCGCCGTCGGCGGTGTAGGTGCGGAGGACCGCCCCGGCGCCGTCCGTCTCCTGGGCCGGCGCGCCGCCGCTGTAGGCGATGTTGCGGACGCTGGTGACGCCGGCGAGCGTGGTGGTGATCCGGGTGCGGTGCCCCGCGCCGTCGTACGCGTAGTCCGCCCGGTCGAAGCCGGTGCCGGCGCACGAGCTCGACCTGCAGGCGGACGCGAGGCGGCCCTCCGCGTCGTACAGGTACGCCCAGTCGCCCGACGCGCCGCCCGTTACCTTTGTCGTCAGCCCGGCGGAGTCCGAGTAGACGGTGAGCGCCAGGGTGACGACGCTCACCGGGGCGGACGGGGATGACTGGGTGTACGTGTAGGAGACCTGCAGCCCGCCGCCGGTGGCAGCCGTGATGTTGCCGGTGGCGTCGTACGCGTACGTCTCGTCCACCGCCGACGCGGAGCAGTCCGCCCCGGTGCGGCGGGTGAGCAGCTCGCCCCGGCCGCCGTAGCAGTAGTAGTGCGTCACGGCGCCCGAGCCGTTGTCCTCGGTGACCTTCGAGATGCTGTCGTTCTTGTCGTACTCGTACG
>CAIXZV010000131.1 GCA_903924005.1 uncultured Chloroflexota bacterium
GGGTGCGGCATGAGCCCCGCCACGTTGCCCACGGCGTTGCGCACGCCGGCGATCCCGCGAAGGGACCCGTTGGGGTTGCCCGCGTCGTCTGGCCCCGCAACGGACCCGTCATCGTTGGCGTAGCGCCAGAGCACGGCGCCATCGGCCTCTAGCGCGTCCAGCGTGGCGTCATCGGCGTAATAGCAGCCCTCGCCGTGCGCCACGGGCATCCGCAGCGGCCGCCGGCCGGCGATCTCGCGCGTGAACGGCGTGTCGAGGTGCTCCGGCAGGAGCGCCACTTCCTTGCAGACAAAGCGCAGACCGCGGTTGCGCAGCAGCGCCCCCGGCACCAACCCGGCCTCGGCCAGCACCTGGAAGCCGTTGCAGATGCCAAGCACCGGGCCACCGCGCGCGGCGAAATCCGCCACCGCCCGCATCACGGGGCTAAACCGCGCAATCACGCCAGCCCTGATGTAGTCCCCGTAGGCAAATCCGCCCGGGATCAGGATCCCGGCGACCCCCGCAAGATCTGTGTCCTCATGCCAGAGGATCTGGGCCTCTGCGCCCGCGACCTCCAGCGCGTTGACGGCGTCAATGTCCCGATTGGACCCCGGAAACAGGACGATGCCGATGCGGACGCTCACGCGGCGGACCCCGCCGGGTCGAGCGCCTCAACCACGAAGAGCTCCATCAGCGGGTTCGACAGCATCTCGCCCGCAAGCTTGTCCACGACGGCGCGTGCGGCTGCCGCATCGGCCGCCTCAACCGTGAGTTCCACGCGTCGGCCAACGCGGACGCCGGTGACCCCGGTGATGCCCAGGTGCGGCAGGCTCTTCTCCACGGCGCGTCCCTGCGGGTCGAGGATGCCGGGCTTCGGGGTGACGTTGACGGCAAAGCGGTAGCTGCTTGCGGGCGTGCTCATCAGGCGATGACGTCCTCCGTGAGGTAGCGGCCGAAGCTCGCTCCGGTGATGCGCTCGAAGGCCTCGAGATAGCGGGCACGGGTGCCCTCGACAACGTCAGCCGGAAGCTCGGGTCCCGGGGCGGTCTTGCCCCAGGGCTGGGCCTCCAGCCAGTCGCGGACGAACTGCTTGTCAAAGCTCGCCTGGGCGCGGCCTGGCGCGTACGCCTCCGCATCCCAGAAGCGTGACGAGTCGGGGGTCATGACCTCGTCGATGAGCAGCAGCTCGCCGCTAGGCGTCAGGCCAAACTCAAACTTGGTGTCCGCAAGGATGATCCCCGCGCGCTCGCAGACCGCGGCGCCGTGCGCGTACAGGGCCAGCGACGCGTCGCGCAGCCTGGCGGCCAGCGCCTCGCCGCCCACAAGCTCCGCAACCCGGGCCAGCGTGATGTTCTCGTCGTGCTGACCCGCGGGTGCCTTCCAGGCCGGCGTGAAGATAGGCTCCGGCAGCCGGTCTGACTCGCGCAGGTTGGCAGGGAGCGCGATGCCGCAGATCTCGCCGGTCTGGCGGTACTCCTTCAGGCCCGAACCTGAGATGTAGCCGCGGACGACACACTCCACCTGGAGCACCTCGGTCCGGCGGCCCAGCATCATCCTGCCGCGCAGATGCGCAACCGTGGCCGCATCCCCGCTCGTCATTTCCGGGGGCAGCGCCGCGGGATCCGTGGCGAGCAGGGGTTGGCGATGATGTGCGACGTGCCGGCAAACCAGAACCGCGAGAGCCCCGTGAGGACGCGGCCCTTGTCCGTGATGGGCGTGGGCAGGACAACATCGAAGGCCGAGAGCCGGTCGCTGGCAACCAGCAGCAGACGGTCAGCACCAACGGCGTAGAGGTCGCGGACCTTGCCCGCGCGAAGGAAGGCGTCAGCCAGCGCCATGAGCGCTCCCCTCCCCGTGCGGATGGGTATGGCCGTGGCCGTGGCCTGATGCAAGCAGCCCGGCATCGGAGAGTCGGGCGCGCGCTGCCGCTTCAATCGGATCAAGCCGCGCGATCACCTCGGCGACGTGCCGAAGCACAATGGAATCGTCAAAGCAGGCGTCAAGCGCCGCGGCCGGCACGTGGGCCGCCACGTCGGGGTCAGCATCAAGCAGGGAGCGCAGCGCGACGCGCTGGTCAGCTGCCCGCAGCGCGTTTCGCTGGACGATGGCGTAGGCGTCCTCACGCGAGAGCCCGCCCTGCTCCACAAGCACCAGCAGCACGCGGGAGGAGGCGTGGAGCCCAAGCCCGCGCTCGATGTTCTCGCGCATCCGGTCCGGCCGCACCACCAGGCGCTCCACAAGACCCGCGGTCTTGGCCAGCATGTAGTCCAGCAGGATCGTCGCGTCGGGCAGGATCACGCGCTCCGCGCTGCTGTGGCTGATGTCGCGCTCATGCCAGAGCGGCTGGTTCTCAAAGCCCGTCTGGGCATAGCCGCGCAGCAGCCGCGCAAGCCC
This sequence comes from uncultured Chloroflexota bacterium, assembly GCA_903924005.1. GTDB lineage: Bacteria > Chloroflexota > Limnocylindria > Limnocylindrales > CSP1-4 > CAIXZV01. The sequence continues at coordinate 2,374 of CAIXZV010000131.1, forward strand.
GGCAATCCGCTCCGACAGGATCGGATTGCGCTTGTGGGGCATCGCCGATGAGCCCTTCTGGCCCGTCTTGAACGGCTCCATCACCTCGGCGATCTCGGTGTGCTGGAGGTTGCGCACCTCAGTGGCCATCCGCTCAAGGGTCCCGCCCAGGATGGCGATGGCCGCCAAGAACGCCGCATGCCGATCGCGCTGCACGATCTGGGTGCTCACCGGGTCCACCCGCAGCCCCAGGTCCGCAAGGACCTCCGCCTCGATATCTGGCCCGAGATGGCTGTACGTCCCCACCGGACCGCTGATCTTGCCCGTAGCAATCTCCGCCGTGGCGACGGCGAGACGCTGGCGGCCGCGTGCCACCTCAAACGCCCAGCCGGCGCACTTGAGGCCAAACGTGGTGGGCTCCGCGTGGACCGAGTGGGTCCGGCCCATCATCACGGTGGTTGCCTCCTGGCGCGCGCGGGCGACACAGGCAAGGACGAGCGCATCGGCATCGTCAAGCAGGCGCTGGCCAACGGAGCGCAGCTGGAGCGCAAGCGCTGTGTCCACCACATCGCTGCTGGTGAGCCCCAGATGCAGGTAGCGGCCTTCAGGCCCCACGGTCTCAGCCACCTGGCTCACGAAGGCGATGACGTCGTGGTCTGTGGTGGCCTCGATCTCGGCGATCCGGTCCACGTCCACGCGCGCCCGCTCCTCGATGGCGGCGAGCGCTGCTGCCGGCACCATGCCGCGGCGGACCTGCACACGGCACACGGCGATCTCCACGGCGAGCATGTGCTCAAACCGTGCCTGCTCGGACCAGGCTGTGCCCATCTCCGGGAGCGTGTAGCGCTTGATCATGATGCGGCTCCCGCGGCTGGCGGCATCTGCGCGGCAATGTCGTGGCGTCGCTGCATCCCGGGCCAGCCAACCGCGTCGGCGGCGCGCTCGGCAGCCGCACGCGCCGAGGCGATGTCCCCGCCGCGCCCAACCAAGGCCAGCACACGCCCCCCATTGACGGTGAAGCCGCCATCGGGCGCCGCCGCAGTCCCGGCATGGAACACCAGCGCGCCGTCGGCCAGGGCCGTCTCGATACCGTCGATTGCGTCGCCCTTGTGCGGATCGCCCGGGTAGCCGTCCGCCGCCAGCACAATCCCCACGGCGGCCCCGTCCAGCACGGGCAGCACTTCGGGGGCTCTCGGCAACGCGCTGCGGGCCGCGGCAAGAAGCAGCGGCGACAGCGCCACGCCAAGGCGCGGCAGGATCACCTGGGTCTCAGGATCGCCCAGACGCGCGTTGATCTCCAGGAGCGCCGGGCCCTCCGCGGTGAGCATCAGCCCCGCGTACAGGAAGCCGCGGAACGGCATCCCGCGGCGGGCCATCTCCGCGAGGATTGGCCGGTGCACGCTGGCCAGGACCTGGAGCACGTCTGCGTCCGACACGTCCGGCAGCGGCGAGTAGGCGCCCATCCCGCCCGTGTTTGGCCCGGCGTCACCGTCACGCAGCCGCTTGTGGTCGCGCGCAACAGGAAGCGCGAGCGCGATCTTGCCGTCGCAGAGGGCAATCACGCTGGCCTCGGCCCCGGTCAGGCGCTCCTCCACCACAAGCGCGGGACGATCGGTGGGCCGATCGGTGAGGAACGAGGGCAACAGCCCCAACGCCTCGTCCAGGCTCTCGGTCACCACCACCCCCTTGCCGCCAGCGAGCCCATCCGCTTTGAGCACGATGCCCGCACCAGACGCCGCCAGTTCCTGCGCAAACGCCCCGGCGGCCGCAAGGGATTCGGCGCCCCCTGCAAACGAGCGCGCCCTGGCCATCCGCACGCCCGCGGCCTCGGCGATCTCGTGGCAGAACGACTTGCTTGACTCCAGTCGCGCTGCGGACGCATCGGGCCCGAAGACCGGCACTCCGGCCGCCTCCAACGCATCGGCAACGCCTGCCGCCAGCGGCGCTTCGGGGCCGATGACAACAAGCTCGATGGACTCGGCGCGCGCGAGGGCAACCACAGACGCACCGCTGAGCGCGTTCACGGGCATGCACCGGACGCCCGGCGTCCCGGCAATCCCCGCCGACCCCGGAGCCACAACCACCTGCTCAACCGAGGCTTCGGCCGCCAGCTTCCAGGCCAGCGCGTGCTCGCGACCGCCCGACCCGATCACGAGGATGCGGCGAGGGACGTCGAGGGTCACGGGTGGACGCTCCCCTGCTTGCTCAGGCGCCCAGTCCGAGCCGGCGGCGCATCGGCCTCCACGCGCGCTCGATTGTCTGGGTCCGCTCCGGGCCAACCGACACAAACACGATGGGTACGCCCGCGTGCTCTTCGAGCGCGGTCACGTAGCGGCGCGCGTTCTCGGGCAGGTCCGCAAGCGAGCGCACGTCGTGGATGGGCTCCTCCCAGCCCGGGAAGTCCTCGTAGATCGGGATGGCGCGCGCGAGGGCGGAGCCGCTCGACGGCCAGACGTCGACACGCCTGCCGTCGATCTCGTACGCCACGCA
>CAIXZV010000132.1 GCA_903924005.1 uncultured Chloroflexota bacterium
CCGTACTTGCCGTAGACGTACTGGATGACCTCCTCCCGCCGCTCGGACGAGAAGTCGATGTCCACGTCCGGGTACGCCGTCCGGCCCTCGTTGATGAACCGCTCAAACAGCAGCTCGTGGCGGATGGGATCCACCCGGGCGATGCCCAGCACGTACGTCACGATGGAGCCGGCCGCGCTCCCCCGCCCCTGGGCCGGGATGCCGCGGGACTTGGCGAACTGCATCAGGTCCCAGCAGATGAGAAAGAACTCCGCAAGACCGGTCTTCTCGATGACGTCCAGCTCGTGGGCCAGCTGCCGCATGACGGCGGGCGTAAACGGGTGGTACCGGCGGTGTGCGCCCTCCCAGCAGAGCGTGGAGAGGTGGCTGAACGGCGTCTCGCCCTTGGGCACGGTGAAGCCCGGGAAGCGGTACCGCTCAAACCCAAGCTCCACGCGACACGACGCGGCCAACTCGGCCGAGGCCGAAATCCCCGCGCGCCAGGCCCGCGCCAGCACGGCATCGGCGGCAGCGGTGGCAGGCTCGCCCGGCGGCAAGGCCAGGAGATCCGCGGCGCCCTTGAGGTACGACTCCCCATCCGGGCGGCGCAGGTCCCGCAGCTCAGCCAGCGTCCGGCCGTGGCGGATGGCTGCAACCACGTCGTGCATCTCGCGGTCCTCGGGCCGCGCGTAGTGGACGTCGTTGGTGACCACGACGGGCAGCCCCAGCTCCTCGGCCAGACGCGCGGTCTCGGACGCGACCCAGTCGTCGTCTGGCAGCAGGTGGTGCGAGAGCTCCGCGAAGAACCCGGCCGATGCCGCCGACGAGCCCGAGCCGCCGATGCCGCCGAACAGCCGCGCGTACCGCTCGGCCGCCGCCCGCGCCCCCTCGCGATCCCCCGCCCGCAGACGCCGCGCCAGCTCCCCGTGGCGGCACCCGGACAGCGCCACGAGGCCCTCTGTGTTGGCCGCAAGCAGCTCGTGCGTGAAGCGGGGTACCGCCTTGGACCCGGCGAGGTTTGCCCGCGACACCAGCCGGCACAGCGACCGCCACCCCGTTGCGTCACGCGCCAGCAGCACGAGGTGCGGGCCGCGCTCCGCCTCGCCGATCCCCCGGTGGTCCTCCTTGCGGACCTCGCGATGCCCCGGCAGCAGCGCGCGCGCCGGCCGCGGCCGAGCAGGGCGACCCTCCGCAACCAGCGGTGGCTCCGGCGCCGCCGCAACACGCCGACCCGGCCGCCAATTGCGCCGCCCCGGCACCACAAACCCGTCCGGGTCCGGCACCGCCGCATCCAGCAGCTCGATCTCGATGCCGATCACCGCGTGCAGCCCCGCCGCCTCAGCCGCCGAGGCAAACCGGACGGCGCCGTACAGACCCTGGTGGTCCGTGACGGCAAGACCGGTCAGCCCCAGCTCAACCGCCCGCCCCACAAGGTCGCCGGGCGCGGACGCCCCGTCGAGGAACGAGAAATGGCTGTGGCTGTGCAGTTCGGCGTAGGGCGGGGTGGGTGAAGCGGAAGGCGTGGCCACGCGATGGTCTCCGGGGGCGGAGACGGAATCTAGAACATCTGTTCGATATTTGCCAGACCCTAATCGGCCCGGATGCGCACCCCGAGATGCGCCGCCAACAGCGGCGCCAAGTCCATCAGCTGCGACGCGCTGAACGCCGCCCCGCGCAGCCCGTCGATGCCGCGGACTGCCCCAATCTCCGCGCCCGTGAAGTCCACGTCAACCAGCCGGGCGCCGGTACAGTCCAGCACGCCAAGCTTTACACCGTCGAACTTGAGCCGCTGCACCTGTGCCTGGCCAAGGTCCAGTTCGCCGATGACGCAGCGCTCAAACACCACATCGGTCAGCTTGGCGCCTGACAGGTTCACAAAGTCCAGCTTGCCGCCGCGGATCCGGATGTTGTCCCAGGTGGCGCCGGGCGCCGACAGCGCGCCAATCCGCGGGTCCGCCACCAGGGTCTCGCGCCAGACAGCGTCCGCCACGTCCAGGCTCACCGCATGGACCTCCGTCACGAGGCACTCGGCCAGGCGCCCGCGCCGCAGGACCGCCTCGTCTAGGCCACACCGGTCAAGGTGCGAGGAGAGGAAGGCGATGCCATCAAGGTGCAGCCCGGCCAGATCGGCATCGGCAACCAGCACCGCGTCGTAGTCCCCGTGCGCCGCAAGCCCGGCGGCGTCAAGCGCCGTCAGCGCGGGCAGGTCAATCGCAGTCGGCGGTTGCGCCCGCCGTGCCGCACCCTTCACGATGGTGTCACCACCTCTACATCCATCAGCGACGAGAGCACCAGGAACGCACCCGCCGCCGCTAGGTCCACATCATCGCGCTCGGGGACGCCAACCACGGGGATGCCAGCGGCCCGTGCCGCCCGCACGCCTGTCGGTGAGTCCTCAAACGCCACGGCGAGTCCGGGCGCCACACCCAGCGCCGCACAGGCCGCCAGGTACACGTCCGGGAACGGTTTGCCGCGCCTGACCTCGGCGCCGGACGTCACAGCCTCAAACGCTGCAAGTAGGCCAACGTGGTCGAGCGCCAGCCGGACGAGGCGCGATGCCGTGTTGGACGCCACTGCCAGCGGGAGGCGCCCGTGGAGGGCGTGGATCAGCTCCGCGGCACCGGGCTTGAGAGCAGGCCCTGCCGCGTACCGGCCCTCCATCAACTCCATGAGCTCGGCCTGAAGCGCAGCGGGCTCCGCGCCTCCCAGACGCGCGGAGTAGATCGAGATCATGTCCTCCACGGAGCGCCCGTGGGTGGCTGTGGCGTCCGCCTCCGTGTAGACGTCACCGTGCCGGGCGAGCAGCTCGGCCTCGGCGTCGGCCCACAGCGGCTCTGTGTCCAACAAGAGCCCGTCCATGTCGAACACCACGGCGGAGAAGCCGCCGGGCAGCACGAGCGAGGCGCCCCGGCCGGTGTCGGCACGGGGCGCCTCGCCTGACGCATTACTGCGCAGTGGGCTCATTCAGGCGGGAGTTCCCGATAGACGAGGTCGATGTCGATGCCCTGACGGCGGCGGACGAGCTTGGCGATGTAATACACCGCAAGACCGAACACCACGATCCCGCCCATGAACGCGGGTACCCACCACGCGTTGTCGAGCGAGCCGAGCGCGAGCGGGGGATACGCGAAGAGGCACCACACCAGGAACGCCATCACAAGGATGGCGAGCGGCGCCACGATGTACAGGACGGGGATGCCGCCCACCTTGAGGTTGGCCGGCGACGCCTGGTACAGGTCCGCGCGACGCCGCGGGAACATCATCGCCGCAACCGCGACGATCACGATGCACACGACACCGGCGAGCACGCCCAGGGCGAGCCACGTGTTGAAGTCAGCGGACCAGATGCTCCAGGCGAGCATGCCCGTGACGATGGCCATGACGAGCAGGATTGCAGCCACAGGTGAGTGGGTCCGCTCGTTGACCTGTGAGAAGCGCTCCGGCAGCAGCCGGTCAAAGGACCAGGCAAACACGGTGCGGATAGGCATAAAGGTGTTGCCCACCATCGCCGGCAGGCTCCAGAAGAGGAACGACCCGACGATGACCACGGTCAGCACGGGGACGTTGTAGACGAGCGCGGCGAGCACCTGGTAGAAGGCGCCACCGGGGATGGAGAACCCGCTGTTTGCCGTGTTGGCGGCGACGACGAAGTCAAAGCCGGTGACCTTGAACAGGAGTGCTGCGCCGAGGGCGATAAACAGCACGTCCCACGCCAGGGCGCCAACCATGATGGACATCTGGCGACGGCGGTTCATGGCGCTCTTGAGCTCGCCGGAGAGGTAGACCGACCACCAGTTCCACATCATGAACGTCATCACGACGAAGATTGCCGGCAGCGTCATGCTCATGTTGCCGAGGTCGGGCTGGATGCCCGCCACGCCAGCCTTGGCGATGACGTCCTGCATCGTGCCGCCACCCTGGGCCTGGTTGAGCGTGTTGAAGTGCTGCGCGAAGTCTGAGCCGGAGCCCAGGAGCAGGCACAGGAACGCCACGAACGTGCCCACGGACGCGATGATCCAGAAGGCATTCTGCCAGCGGAAGGTGGTCCTGGTCCCGCGCACCAAGATGACCGTCATCAGGGCGATCATCGCGAAGCCGCCCAGGAAGGTCCACACGTGGTCAGTCTGGAAGGACGTGCCCCAGTCTGTGAGCGTCTGGATGCCCAACATTGCGCCGAGGCTTGTGAGCACCGGACCAAGCGCGAGGACCGCAAAGTACCGCGCCCAGAATGTTGCGCCGATCATCGCCGACAGCGCCGCGCCAAAGTTGGACACGAGTGCCAGCGGCGGCGTCAGGATCCGGCTGACCCAGACGTAGTCGCCACCGGTGCGGGGCATGCTGGACGCGAGCAGCGCCATCATGACCAGGACCGGGATGTTGATCGCCAGACAGATCAGCGTGACAACCACGAAGTCCGCTTGGGGGAACGCGGACAGCGCCCAGAACAGGCCGAACGCGAGTGTGGCGCCAACCGGCGCCGAGAACACCGCGTTGAAGATTGTTGCGTCCAGTGCAGAGGCTTCTCGTACAAGCCCCGTGCTCTGGCGAACGAACAGGCCTCCCCGTCCGCCGGGTGAACTCGCAGCCACTTGCGTCCTCCGATGCAGCCTCTGGACGCCCGCTTGACAGCGGGAGCGCGTCCTCCGATAGTGGAACACGAATTAACATCTTGCGTCAACTAATCTTGTCACTGTGAGTACCAGAAGATGTCACATCCTGACAGTTTGTCGGGAGTTACGGGGACCGGCCGTCGCCGGGCGTCGGGCGCGCGGGCGCCGGGTGACCGCCGGCACGTGATCCTGGAGCGCGTGGCTGACGAGCAGTCAATCCAGCTGGGGGACCTCGCCCGCGAGCTGGGTGTTTCGGAGATGACGATCCGGCGAGACATCCGGCTCCTGGAGCAGGACGGGTTCCTGCGCCAGACGTACGGCGGCGCCACCGCACACCTCACCCGCTCGCTTGACGTGGCGTTCAACGCCCGCGCCCTCCAGCACACGCGCGAGAAGCGGCTCATCGCGGTTCGAGCGGTGTCCATGGCGGAGAACTGCTCGATGCTGTTCCTGGGAGTGGGCACCACCGTGGAGCAATTCGCGCGGTACCTCCACGTCCGGAGCGAGATGACGGCCGTGACCCCGTCACTGCCAATCGCCAGCCTGCTGGGCACCCGGGACCTTCGTGTTGTGGCCCTGGGCGGAACGGTTCGGCGTGACGACCTGACGGCAACCGGACCAGTCGCGGTTGCCACCCTGGCCAGGTACCGGTTCGATGTCGCCGTGATTGGCGCCGCAGGTGTCTCCGCCCGCTGGGGCGTCACGGAGCTCTCAGACGAAGAGGCTGAGGTGCAGCGCGTGGCGATCACCCGCGCCGAGCGTGTGATCCTTCTCGCCGACGGGTCAAAGATCGGCGTGGCGGCCTCCGCCGTCGTTGCTCCGATTGAGGCAGCCCACACCCTCGTTACTGACACCTCCGCCCCGGCCGCGGAGCTCGCCGCGCTGCGGGCGCTCGGCCTCCAGATCGTGATTGCAGGGCCCGCCAATGCCGGCGAGTCCAACCCAGCGGGGCAGGCCATCGGCCACACCCCGACCCGTACAGGGAGTTGATATGGACGTGCTGGAACAAACCTTCGGCGTGCGGAAGCCGGTCATTGCCATGCTCCACCTCCCGGGTCTGCCGGGGCGCCCGTGGCACGATGTTTCGGCTGGCCTCGGACGGGTTGTTGACATCGTGGGGCGGGACCTCGCCGTCCTTCAGGACGCCGGCGTCAACGGCGTGATGTTCTGCAACGAGGCGGACCTGCCCTACCAGCTCAAGGTGGGGCCGGAGATCGTGGCCAGCATGGCGTTTGTGGTTGGCCAGCTCCGGCGCGACGTCCGTGTGCCGTTTGGCGTGAACCTTCTGTTCGACGCCATCGCCAGCTTGGCCGTCGCCCGTGCAACCGGTGCGGCCTTCGTGCGTGAGGTCATGACCGGCGTCTATGAGAGCGACCTCGGGATGATCGAGCCGCACATCGGCGAGATTGGCGGCTACCGGACGGCCATCGGCGCCAGCGGCGTTCTGCTGTTTGACAACATCGCGCCAGAGTTTGCCAGCGCCATCGGCCACCGGACGGTCGCGGACCGGGCGAAGGGTGCGGCGTTCCTGGGCGCAGACGCAATCCTCATCAGCGGTCCTGCCGCCGGCACGCAGTTCGCGATGAGCGATCTTGTTGCCGCCAAGGAGGCCGTGC
>CAIXZV010000133.1 GCA_903924005.1 uncultured Chloroflexota bacterium
TACGAGATCGAGTAATGTGACTGGAGTTCAGACGTGTGTCTTCCGATCTTGTCTCAAACGCGAACTTCGCGCCGGGCGCCGTGCGGAAGCCGACGCCTTCGGGCGAGCAGGTGGGGCAGACAGGGTTGGACCAGTAGAAGGTGCTCGCCTTGATGGTCGTGGTGCCGCCAACGGTGATCACGCGGTCGGTTGGCTGGTCCCCGTCCGAGAAGAAGGCGCTGTTCACGATGGTGGCGTCCGTGTCGAACCACAGGCCGCCGGAGTTGAGGATCTGGCTGTTGACGATCGTCACGGAACCGCCGGATGCGCGGACCGCCATGCCGTCGGAATTGGCCCCAAGCCAGGCTCGATCCAGGATCACGGTGGCGTTTGAAGCCTCGATGAGCGCGCTGACCGAGTCGGCCTTGGGCAAGACGCTGCGCTCAATCCTCGTGTTGATCAGGCTGATCGTCCCGCCGTCCATGGCGAAGAGCGCGGGCCGATTGCAGCTTGCGAGGAAGTCGATGGTCTTGTTGGCGGTGGAGTCGATCAGGGAGAGCGAGGCCCCGCCGGTCGTCTCGGCCAGGCTTGTCAGGCCGTCGAAGTGGGCGCCGGTGACGGTCACTTTGACGTTGCTGTTGTTGGCGCCCCACTCGCCAACCAGCATGAACCCGGTGGTGAACTGGACCCAATGGGTGGCTGGCGCACCCAGTGCATCGGGACAGATGTTCGGGTCGTTGACGGAGCCCGATGGGGTCAGCCATTGCAGGCCGCCGTAGAACGTGGCGCCGTTGGCCTCGATATTCACGGACTCCGTGGCGTTAACGCCGTAGTCAAAGCCCGTGAGGCGGCCATAGCAGCTGGATGCGTACACGGTCATCCCGGGTGCGTCGAACACGATCGTGTCTGTGCCCGGGCTTGCGTTGGCGTCCTTGACCGCCTGCTCAAACGTGCCCGCGCCGCCACACATCGCCGCGGTTGTCACGTGGAACGTCATGCTGGCGGCGGCCACCGGGGCGGGCACGCCGAGTCCGCCAGCAACAAGGGCTGCAGACACGCCCGCCGCCAGAAGCCGTCTGGCTATGCGACTCGTCGTCTGCCAACGCGTTGTTGCGTCCCACAATGACCGCACGATCACCACCCGCCCTTTCGGCTTGGGGGACGCTTGGTCCGGCATTGCCTCCCGAGAGGAGGCGATTAGGACGTCACGAAGATACTACGGCGAGAAGTAACTTCAGCCTGTCTGTATCCCCCCCCAGTCGGGGTAGACCACGGGCGCGGGCGCAGCGTGGCGACGCACCAGGGGCAGCACCGATGATTGGCGAGCGATGCAGCACCGGGAGCGTGCTTGGCCCGTTGTCAGGCTGTCGGTGGGGTGCCGCCGCCCGCGCGCTTGGCACGTTCCGCGAGGACGCGCACCATTCCCCGGAAGATCACCCCGTGCACCGGATAGAGCAGGTACCAGTAGGCAAGTCCGGGCAGCCCTTTCGGCTCGAAGAAGGCCGTCTGGACCAGGCGGCTACCGCCCTGAACCTGGGTGATCTCGTACTGGAGCCAGGCCCTGCCCGGCACCTTCATCTCCGCCCGGAGGCGCAGCAGGGAAGGCCTGCGGAGTTCCTCAACCCGCCAGAAGTCCACCGCGTCGCCAATCCGGAGATGGTCCGGATCGCGGCGGCCCAGACGCATGCCCACGCCGCCGACCGCTGAAAAGCTCCTGTCCCTGACCGAACGCAGGCGCTGCGCCGGCAACGCCCACGGGCAGTTGCGTCAGGCCGAAGGGGTCGTAACTGAGCCGGGCGATGTCGGCCGGAGAAAGGGTGGTGGAGAGCTGTTCGCGGGCCGCCGACAAGA
>CAIXZV010000134.1 GCA_903924005.1 uncultured Chloroflexota bacterium
CGCTGGGTGGCCGGCGGCGTCAAGACAATGCTCTGCTTTGACCCCACGCGCGGTATCGACATCCGCACCAAGCACCAGATCTACTTGCTGGTGCGCGACCTCGCCGCCGCCGGCGCCGCGGTGCTGCTGTACACGTCCGAACTCAAAGAGGTCCAGCTTGTCTGCGACCGGGCCATCGTGATCTTTGGCGGTCGCGTGGTGGCGGAGATTGCCGCGGCCGATGCCGACGAGCCGACGCTGCTGCGCGCGGCCTACAACCTCAAGGCCGACGCGGCGATACCTGTGCTTGCGGCAGCCGACCCCGGGCCCGTCGCGGGCCCAATCGCCGGCCCCGTCGCGGGCCCGGTCGCGGGCCCCGTTGACCAGCAGGAGGCCAACTGATGCGCGCCTCGCCGGCCCGCTCGACTGGCGGCTCCGCAATTCTGGCGGCCGCCCGACGCAACGCCTGGACGATCGGCCTGCTCGTCTTCATGGCGCTGCTGCTCGTGTTCACAAAGATCATCCAGCCAAGCTATGGCGCCGCCGGCGTCCAGGGTCTGGGAAGCTCCGTCCTCCCCCTGGCGCTGGCCGCCGTGGGCCAGGCGGTCGTCGTCATCTCCGGCGGTATCGACCTCTCAATTGGCTCGATGATGGCGCTCACCAGCGTGGTCTCGGCCACGATGATGAACGAGCGGCCCGAGGAATTTGCCATCGTCGTCGTCATCAGCGTGCTGCTGCTGGGGCTGGCCATCGGCGCCGTTAACGGCACCCTTGCTGTTGTGACCCGTGTGCCGGACATCGTCGTCACCCTCGCGATGTCCTTCGTGTGGGCCGGGTGCGCGCTCCTGGTGCTCAAGACGCCGGGCGGTGGTTCGGCGAAGTGGCTGCTCAGCCTGGTCACAGGCTCAGTTGGCATCGAGTGGATCCCAAGGGCCGCGGTTCTGCTGATTGTCGTGGTGGCGATCGTCTGGATCCCGCTTCGACGCTCGCGTCTGGGTCTGTCCATCTACGCGATTGGCAGCAACAGGCTTGCGGCGTTCCGCAGCGGTGTTCCGGTTGGCCGGACCCGTGTGGCCGCATACATGGTCACGGGCATGTTTGCGGCGCTTGGCGGGCTGTCGCTCACCGCAAGCACCGGCATCGGCACACCCGTTCCGGGACCCTACACGCTGATGAGCGTGGCAGCGGTTGTCCTGGGCGGCGTGAGCCTGGCCGGCGGCCGCGGCGGCGTCTTCGGGGCCGTGGCTGCGGTGATCATCCTCCAGCTCATCCGGAGTGACATCACGTTCCTCAACATCAACCCCAACCTTGCGGTGGTTGTGCAGGGGGTCATCCTCATCGGAGTTGTCATGATCGGCAGCCTCGTCCAGATCCGGCGGGCCCGCGCATGAGCGGCGCCGCCAGCACCCAGTCACGCCGAGCGGCTTGGTCGTCCGCAGCTGCCTGGCGCGGGCTGTTTCGCGATCGGCCCATCGTTCCGCTCGTTGGGCTGCTCGTCCTGATGATTGGCGCGATCCGCATCCTCCAGCCTGACATCATCAATCCGGGCTGGGTTGGCGTCACGCTCCGGGCAGCCATCCCCTTGGCCATTCTCGCCGCGTGCCAGACGCTCACGTTCCTGACGGGCGGCATTGACCTGTCCGTGGGTGCCGTGGCGTCCATGTCCGGGTTCATGGTTGCCACGCTGGTTGGCCACCAAGGGCTGGCGGTTGCGCTGCTGGTCCCGCTCCTGATCGCCGCCATCGCGGGGGCCGTGACCGGCATCGGCGTTGGGGTGTTCCGCGTCCATCCGCTGATCATGACCCTGGGCATGAGCCTGGTTGTGCTTGGGCTGGCCAACGTCTGGCAGCTGATCATGGTCCAGACGGGTTCCGGCGTACCGGCCGATCTGCGGACACTGGGCTCGGGCACGGTGGGGGGCATCCTCCCCTTCAGCCTGCTTGTCTTCGTGCCGCTCGCGGCCTTCATCCTGTTCATGTTGCGCAGCACCGGGTTTGGACGGCTCCTGTACGCGGTTGGGGACAACCCGGTTGCGTCCCGCCTCGCGGGTGTCCGGTCCTGGCAGGTGCTCGTTGTCCTCTATGTGCTCTCCGCGGTCCTCGCCGCGATTGCCGGGTTCCTCTACTCGGGCCTCACAAACGTCGCCAGCGTCTCGCTGGTGGACAGCGCCGTGCTGCCGTCGGTGGCTGCGGCGGTGATTGGCGGCACGTCGATCATGGGCGGACGCGGCGGGTTTGCCGGAACCATGGTTGGGGTGCTGATCCTCACGGTGCTCACCTCGCTGCTGTCGTCGCTGGGCTATCCCGAGGCGGTCCGGCAGATCCTGTTCGGGTCGATCATCGTTGCCGTTGCGGCCGCGTACACCCGGGTCACCGCTGAGTCCTGAGCCAAAGGGCCACACGAAGTGTCTGCGATGACCGGGCCAATCCCCAGCCGCCATCTGGGGCTGGACCTCGGCGGTACAAACCTCAAGTGGGCCGTGGTGGAGCACGCGGCCGGGTCCTGGACCATTGTGGCGAGAGACCAGGTCCCCACGCGGCTTGTTGACGATCCCGCCGATGTGCCCGCCTCGGTCACATCGCAGCTTGCCGAGATGGCCGTTGCTGCGGCGGCAACCGCCGGGCCCATCGCGAGCATCGGCATCGGGGTCCCCGGGCTCTACGACCCCAAAACCGGCCGGACACGCTTCCTGCCGAATGTCCCCGGGCCATGGGCGGGTCACCCGGTTGCAGACCCTGTGCACGAGGCAACCCGCGTGCCGGTTGCGCTGGTGAACGATGCGCGGGCCTTTGGCCTCGCCGAACTCCGTCTTGGCGCAGGGCGTGGCGTCCGCTCGATGATTGCCCTCACCCTTGGGACGGGCGTCGGGGGCGCGTTTGCCGTTGACGGCCGCGTCCACCTGGGCCACGACGGGACAGCGGGCGAGATTGGCCACCAGACCATCGACCCTGACGGGCCGTGGTGCGGCTGCGGCAACCGCGGCTGTGTGGAAGCCTATGCGCGGGCCGTCCAGATCGCCGCCGCCTGTGGCACCGCCACGGTGGAGGAGGCGGTGCTTGCCGCCCGGGCGGGTGACGCGCGTGCGCTGGCGGGCTTTGCCGATGTGGGCCGCTACCTCGGGATCGGGATCGCAAACATGGTCACCGTGATCTCACCGGATCGGATCGTCATCGGCGGTGGCGTGGCCGCTGCAGGCGAACTGCTCTTCGCGCCCATCAGGGCGGAGATCGCCCGCCGGGTGACAACCACCGCAATCGACGAGGTTGCACTGGTCCCCGCCGAGCTTGGGACCTGGGCAGGCTCTGTCGGGGCGGCGGTCCACGGAGCCGAGCAGGCCGGCCTGGCGTGAGCATGCGACAGACCTGGGTGCCCCAGCACCGGCAGATTGAACTCGCGCTGCGCGCCCGCGTCACGTCCATGCGAGCGGGCGAGCGGCTGCCGTCGGACGCTGATCTGTGCCGGGAGTTTGGCGTCAGCCGGATGACGGCCCGCAACGCGATGCAGCGCCTGGCCGATGACGGGCTGGTTGAGCGGATCCCCGGCCGCGGCTCGTTTGTCGTGGAGCCCCCGTCGCACCGCCACGCCGACCGCCTGATGGCGTTCTCGGACGAGATGGCCCGTCACGGCCGCGTGGCGTCGTCGCGTCTGCTCGCGCGCGAACTCCGGCCCGCGACGGCCGCCGAAGCTCGGGCACTTGCGCTGCGGGCCACGGACCCAGTTGTCGAGGTGCGTCGGCTCCGGCTCGCGGATGGGGTGCCCATCGCCATCGAGAGAGCGGTCGTCTCGCACAGGGCGGCGGACGCCGTGATGGCGGCTGATCTTGAGGCAGGCTCCCTCCACGACGCGCTTGGCCGGGCGGGGCTCCGGCTGCGGCGCGGCAACGCCACCATCACCGCTGAGGCGGCCACGCTCGACGACGCTGCACTCCTCGGTGTGGCCGAGCGGCATCCGCTCCTCGTGGAACGGCGTGTCATCTTTGATGCCGGCGCGCGCCCGGTGGAGGCAACCGAATCGCGCTACCCGGGCGAGCGGTACGCGCTTGACGTGCGGTTTGAGGTTGACGGGGGCGGCCCGGGCGGCGGAGCGTGAGCGAAGCTGACATCCGGACGCTGCAGGTTCCACCGCCGCTTGACCCAGGGTTCCGCCCCCTCGCCCTTGCCCGCGCACGCCTCGCTCACGTCATCCGCGCCTCCGGTGGTGCGGTTCCCGTCACGATTGCGGTGGAGCAGCCGGGTGGATCTGTGTGGCACCGCGAGACGCTGGTCCATCCTCCCGGCCACCCCGACGAGGCGGTCTCGCACCGCGCCGTGGAGCGCCTGTGCAAGTTCCTGTTGTGGTCGCGGGGCGGCTCCCGGCTGTGGATTGACGGCCCCGCGGGTCTCGTCGCGTCTCTGCGCCACCACTACGCACACGTTGCAACCGGGATGTTTGACGCCGCGTTCATGGGCGAGCAGCTGTTTGGCGCGCCGTTTGAGGTTGTCGCCGCACCCCTGGCTGAGTTCCCCGCAGAGCGCGAGGCGGCCGTCGCCCTCGGTCGCCACCTCGAGGGCTGCCGGATTGGCTTTGACCTTGGCGCCAGCGACCGCAAGGCAGCGGCCGTCATCGACGGCGAGGTTGTCTTTAGCGAGGAGATCCTCTGGGATCCGTCGCGCGTCGCGGACCCCGCGTGGCATTACGACCAGATCATGGACTCGCTCACCAGGGCCGCGGCCCACCTGCCGCGTGTGGACGCCATCGGGGGCAGTTCGGCGGGCGCCTACGTCAACAACGAGGTCCGCGCCGCCTCCCTCTTCCGCTCTGTGCCGCGACCGGCGTTTGAGGCGCGGGTCCGCACCTTGTTCATTGACCTGCAGCAGGCGTGGGGTGGCATCCCGTTTGTGGTGGTCAACGACGGCGAGGTCACGGCGCTCGCGGGCTCCATGTTGGCCGGGACCGGTGCGCTTCTGGGCATCGCGATGGGGTCCAGCCAGGCGGCGGGCTACGTTGATCGCGCCGGGCGGCTCACATCGCGTATTGACGAGCTTGCGTTTGCCCCGGTTGACGACGCGCCCGATGCGCCGGCCGATGAGTGGTCTGGAGACCGCGGCTGTGGCGTCCAGTACTTCTCGCAGCAGGCCACCGCACGGCTGATGGCCACCGCCGGCATCGAGGTGGACGCGTCGTCGCCCCTGCCCCAGCGTCTGGTGCACCTGCAGGAGCGGATGGCCGCGGGCGATCCGGGCGCCGCCCTCGTCTACCGCACCGTCGGCAGCTACCTGGGCTACGCGCTGCTTGCATACCGAGAGGAATACGACCTTGACAACCTGTTGCTCCTTGGCCGGGTCATGACCGGCGCAGGCGGCGATCTCGTCATCGAGACCGCGAAGGCCGTTCTCCTCGCGGAGGATGCGGCCGCTGCCGAGGGCACCGTGTTCCACGTCGCCGACGAGCACCAGAAGCGCCACGGGCAGGCGGTTGCTGCGGCAAGCCTGCCCGATCTGGCGGCCACCCGATGAGCGCAGCCACCGCCATGACGTCGCGCGAGCGTGTTCGCGCCGCGCTGGACCACCGCGAGCCGGACCGGATCCCGTTTGACCTTGGCGGCTCGCGGATGACGGGCATCCACGTGTCTGCGTACCCGCCTCTCCGCGAGGCGCTGGGGCTGCCACCCGTGGAGACGCGCGTGAGCGACCTCGCCCAGCAGTTGGCCGAGGTTGACACCGACGTGCTGGACCGGCTTGGCTGCGACGTGCGCGTGATCGCCCCGTCGTCTGGCGCAGCGTACCGGCGCGAAATGGTTGAGGCCGACGGCTACATCGCCTATGTCGACGAGTGGGGCGCGGCCCGACGGATGCCCGTTCCCGGCGGGCTCTACTACGACTCCCACGGGGCGCCGCTTGCGGGCGAGCCAGACGCCGCAACGATTGATGGCTTCCCGTGGCCCGACGCCACCGATCCTGCCCGGTATGCCGGTCTGGCTGCGGCGGCGCGGCACATCATCGACACCGAGCAGCGGGCGGTGCTGGTTGGCTCCATCTCAAGCGGCCTGAGCGAGGGCCTGTTCAAGATGCGCGGGTTTGAGGACGGGTACCTCGATCTCGCGGCCGAGCCCGGTCGCGCACGGCAGGTGATGGAGAAGCTGCTCGAGATCAAGCTTGCCTACTGGGACCGGGCGCTGCGCGAGCTTGGGCCAGACGTTGACGTGGTTGGCGAGGCGGACGACCTTGGCGGTCAGGACCGCCTGCTGTACTCGCCGGCAACCTATCGCGCGATTGTGAAGCCGCTCCAGGCGGAGCTGTTCTCCTACATCCACGCAAGGACGAAGGCCAAGATCTTCCTCCACAGCTGCGGCGCAATCCGCGACATCATTCCGGACCTGATCGAGATTGGCGTTGACATCCTCAACCCTGTCCAGGTGTCGGCCGCCCATATGGACAGCGCGGAACTCAAGCGCGAATACGGGCGCGACATCGTCTTCTGGGGCGGCGGCGTGGACACCCAGCGCGTGCTTGGGACGGGGACGCCAGACCAGGTCCGCGCCGATGTGCGGCGCCGGATTGGTGACCTGCGCAGCGGCGGCGGCTTCGTGTTCGCCACCGTCCACAACGTGCAGCCAAACGTTCCTGTGGAGAACCTGATGGCCATGTGGGAGACATGGCGCGAGGAGGCGCCGTATGGCAACAACTGAGACGGGCACCGTGCGCGGGCGCCTGGTGCTGGACGACGCGGTTGTCCCGGGAAGACTGCACCTCCGCGACGGGCTGATCGTCGGGGTTGAGCGTGACGACGCCGAGGCTGCCGGACCATATGTCACCCCGGGCTTTGTGGACGTCCACGTCCACGGCTGGGGCGGGCACGATGCCATGGGCTCCACGGACAACCTTGACGGCATGGCGCGCGCCCTGCTGCGCCGCGGCGTCACCTCGTTCCTGCCCACGGCCGTCACCGCATCGCTTGACACGCTGCTGGCATTTGCGGACCGCGTCCGTGCATGGATGCCGGGTGCGCCGGACGATGGGGCAGCGCCGCTTGGGTTCAACCTTGAGGGCCCGTTCATCTCGCCGCACCGCAAGGGCGCGCAGAACCCGGCGTTTATCGGCGAGCCCTCGGCTGTGTCTTTTGCGCAGCTTGCCCCGCTGCTGCCGGAGCTGCGCATCGTCACGGTGGCGCCGGAGATCCCGGGCGCGCTGGAGTTGATCGCCTGGCTTGCGTCCCACGGCGTTGCCCCGTCAATTGGCCACTCAGCCGCAACGCTTGACCAGGCGCGCGCGGGCTATGCCGCCGGCGGTCGCACCACCACGCATCTGTTCAACGCCATGAGCGGCGTTGACCACCATGCGCCGGGGCTTGCCGTGGCCGCCTTGGGGGACGACGGCGCCTGTGTTGAGCTGGTTGCCGACGGCCACCACGTCCACCCATCGCTCTGGCCGATGATCACGCGGACCAAGCCCGCTGATCGCCTGATCCTTGTGAGCGATGCGATTGCGCTTGCGGGCACAGGCGAAGGCAGGCTCTCGCTTGGCGGTCTTGACGTTGAGGTCAAGGGCAGTCGCGCAACGCTTGCGGGCACCAACACCCTCGCGGGCAGCGTCATTGCGCTTGACTCGGCGGTGCGCAATCTGGCGCAGTCCGGTCTGCCGCTCGCGTATGCGGTGCGCGCGGCAACGCGAAACCCGCTTGCGCTGCTTGGCGTGACGGATCGCGGGCGCCTTGCCGTTGGGCAGCGCGCCGATCTTGTGGAGCTTGACGACGACCTGGCGGTCCGGCGGGTTGCGCGCGCCGGGGTCTGGCTGGAGGTCTAGTAGCCCACTGACGGCATCCAGACCCCCTCGGGCGTCTGGTAGAAGCCGATGCTCATCAGGTTTGTCACGAAGTACACCCGCAGCCCCTGGTTGAGGCACCAGCGCAGCAGCTCGCCGTTGGCCACCGGCACAAGGAAGCCCGGGGTCCCGTAATCGCGCGCAGCGCCAATCAGGGCCTGCATGTCGTCGTTGGTCTCGGCAATCGAATGGGTCCAGTAGCTGATCCCCGCCGTGTAGCCGGTGATCCGCCCGAGACGCTCCACAATCTGCGCCGTCCCGGCGTCGATGGCATCGCTCAGCTCGCCGTCCCGGGCAAACCCGTGGATGCGCGTACACAGGGCGTTGCAGGCGTCTGCGTCGTCGGCTGTGGCCTGCCGCACCGCATAGCCGTCCATGCGGACGTCAACTGGCGGTCCGTACATCGCCGCGAATGTGGCCTTCACGTCAAAGCCAAGCTTTGCGTAGAGGCTCAGCGAGCGGTTGTGGTAGGCAATCTGGATCAGACGCACGCCCGGCGCGCCGGTGGCGGCCACGCGGTCCAGCATCGAGCCCATGAGCGCCCGTCCCACGCCCAGGTTCTGCGTTGTTGGGTCAACCGTCACCGGGCCGATGGCGGAGATCATGGAGCGCTCGTCGAGGAAGC
>CAIXZV010000135.1 GCA_903924005.1 uncultured Chloroflexota bacterium
CCGCACCTTCTCCAAGGCTGAGGAGCTCGCGGAGCGCTTCGAGGGCGAGCCGGTCGAGTGGGACGCCATGTTCGACCGCATGCGCGAGGCCGACATCGTGATCTCGTCGACGGGCGCCCCGCACTACGTCGTGACTCGCGACAAGGTGTCCACTGCCATGAAGGGCCGAAGCGCCCGCCCGCTCTTCTTCATCGACATCGCCGTACCGCGCGATATCGACCCGGCTGTGAACCAGGTCGGTGGCGCGTACCTCTACGACATCGACGATCTGTCCGGTGTCGTGGAATCCAACCTCGAGGAACGCATGCACGAGGCGCGTCGCGCGGAGACCATCATCGAGGAGGAGATCGCCGAGTTCGGCCGCTGGCTCGAGGGCATGGAGGTCGTTCCCACGATCGCCGCCGTTCGGGCTCGCGCCGAGATCATCCGTCAGGCCGAGCTGGAGCGCGCGATCAAGCGTCTGGGCGGGCTGTCGGAGAAGGAACTCAAGACGGTGGAGATGCTGACCGAGAGCATCGTGAACAAGATGCTCCACGATCCGACCGCACGGCTGCGTGCTTCGGCCGCGGAGAAGGACGGCTACGAGCTCGTCGAGGCGGTGCGCCAACTCTACGGACTCGACGAGCCCGACGAGCGCGGATCCGCCGGCCTGCTCAAGGGCCTGTTCCGCTTCGGCGAGAAGTCTGCGCAGAAGAAAGAGATGGGGGACAACCTTGGCTTCTAGCCGCGAAAAGATCGTCATCGGCACCCGGGGCAGCAAGCTCGCCCTGTGGCAGTCCAACTACATCAAGGGCCGTCTCGAGGAGATCACGGGACTGCCCGTCGAGCTCATGATCATCAAGACCACCGGCGACAAGATCCTCGACGTGCCGCTGGCGAAGGTGGGAGGCAAGGGCCTGTTCACCAAGGAGATCGAGGTCGAGCTGCTCGCCGGCACCGTCGACCTTGCGGTGCATTCCATGAAGGACGTCCCCACCGAGCTGCCCGAGGGTTGTGTCATCTGCGCGACTCCCGAGCGCGTCGACCCGCGCGACGTCATCGTGGCGGGCGCCGCGGGCTACGACCTCGAGACGCTGCCGCAGGGCGGCACGCTGGGCACCTCGTCGCTGCGCCGCCGCTCGCAGGTCAAGGCGATGCGTCCCGACATCACGATCGTGGACGTGCGCGGCAACCTCGACACGCGCATGCGCAAGGCCGAGGACGGCGAGGTCCAGGCCGTCATCCTCGCGGCCGCCGGCATCACCCGCATGGGCTGGGCCGACCGCATCACCCACTACATCGACCCCGATGTCATGACACCGGCCGTGGGCCAGGGTGCCATCGGCATCGAGATCCGCGACGACGATCCGTTCATGGCCGACGTCTGCGCCACGATCAACCACCCCGACACGTTCACCTGTGTGACCGCCGAGCGCGTGGTCATGAAGATGCTCGAGGGAGGCTGCCAGGTGCCCATCGGAGCCTACGCCCGCCTCGTGGACGGCAAGCTGGTGATGGACGGCATGGTCGCCACCATCGACGGCGAGACCGTACTGCGCCACAGCCTCGAGGGGTCGCCCGACGAGCCCGAGATGCTCGGTGCGGCGATGACCGACCGGCTGCTGGACATGGGTGCCGCCACCATCCTCGAAGCGATCCGCGCCGCGGCCG
>CAIXZV010000136.1 GCA_903924005.1 uncultured Chloroflexota bacterium
GCACCTATGAGGCGCCGCTGGACCGGCGGCTCGAGGAGGCGGGCTTCACCGATATCGCAACGGTCACGCTCCTGGTCAAGGAAGCTCTGGTCCGCGTCGCTGAGCCGCGCCTGGTGCCGGCAGGGGTGCGGTGATGGCATCACAGACGAGCGGAGGAACGGCAAGCGTGGGATCCCAGCCGCAGCGGTCCGCCCCCGACGATCTGCGCGTGCTCATGGCGGCCCTGCCGCCGGAGATCGTCGCGGCTATCGACGCGCTGCCCGATCGCGAGTCCCTGATCGAGGTGGTCATGGACCTTGGCCGCCGCCCAGAGGCGCGCTATCCCAACAGCGAGGTCAGCCTGCTGGAGCGCGAGATCACCGATGCCGACATCGCCCATGTCGTGGACCACATCGGCGTGTTTGGAGACGACAACCGCGCGGGCATTGAGCGCACGCTCCACCGCATCAGCGCCATCCGCAACCGGACCGGCAAGGTGGTGGGCCTGACCTGCCGCATCGGCCGCGCCGTCTACGGGACCATCGAGATCATTGAGGACTTCATCGAGAGCGGGAAGTCCATCCTGATCATGGGTCGCCCGGGCATTGGCAAGACCACGATGCTGCGCGAGGCCGCCCGCGTCTTGGCCGACGTGCAGGGCAAGCGCGTGGTGGTGGTGGACACCTCCAACGAGATTGCGGGCGACGGCGACATCCCGCATCCGGCCATCGGCAAGGCCCGCCGCATGCAGGTGAAGACCCCGTCGATGCAGCACCAGGTGATGATCGAGGCGGTGGAGAACCACATGCCGCAGGTCATCGTGATTGATGAGATTGGCACGGAGCTTGAGGCGCAGGCGGCCCGGACCATCGCGGAGCGCGGCGTTCAGCTGATCGGCACGGCGCACGGCAACAACCTGGACAACCTGATGCTCAACCCCACCCTGTCGGACCTGATCGGCGGCATCGCCAGCGTCACCCTTGGTGATGACGAGGCCCGCCGGCGCCGCTCGCAGAAGAGCGTCCTGGAGCGCAAGCAGCCCCCCACGTTTGACGTGATCGTGGAGATTCAGGACCGCGAGAAGGTCATCGTCCACGCGGACGTGTCCGCCACGGTGGACGCCATGCTGCTGGGCGATCCGGTGGCGCCGGAGCTGCGCTGGCGCGACGAGGAGGGCGTGCACCGCTCCCAGTCGCGGCCCAAGCCGTCACCGCGCGATGGCGCCGGCGGCGGTGACCGGTTCAGCGGCCTCACCGGATCTGGCGCCGGCGCCTGGGGTCGCGATCCCGGCTGGCGCGGCGCCGCCCCGTATCGCCCCGGGCTCCCGGGCCCCGAAGAGCATCTGCCCGCCCGCCCCGGGTTTCGCCCCGGTCAGACCGGCGGCTGGCGGTCAAACCGCGGCATGCCCGGCGCTCCCGGTGAGCGCGGCGACCGTGCCGAGCGCGGCGGCTCTCGCAGCCCGGAGGGCGACCGACAGGGTTCCCTGAACGCCATGCCGGGCGAACGGTTTGCCGTGTCGTCGGCGTCGTCCGCGTCGCCGGTGTCGCCCTTTGTGAGTGGTCAGTTTGCGGATCGCGGCCCATTGGAGCGCGCCGACGGATCGGCCGCCGCAGCGCTCGAGGTCCGCGCCCGTGACGCCCGCGAACTTGAGCGCCAGCGCGCCTGGCGTGCCGAGGCGGTCCGCGCCATCAACACGCTCCATGAGGACGAGGGCACGCGCCCCGTCAACGCCACGCAGCTTGCGGAGGCCGAGGAGGAGCGGATCGCGCGGATGGTCCCCGGCGACGTGCGGTATGACGGGGCCGCTGCCAGCGGGGCCGCTGCCGGCGGGGCCGCTGCCGGCGGGGCCGCTGCCGGCGGGGCCGCTGCC
>CAIXZV010000137.1 GCA_903924005.1 uncultured Chloroflexota bacterium
CGCGGCTGCTGCCGTCGCGGCTGCTGCCGTCGCGGCTGCTGCCGTCGCGGCTGCTGCCGTCGCGGCTGCTGCCGTCGCGCGCACCGCCGGGACCGCCATCAACCGACGACGCTTCGCCAGGGCCCGGACGCATGGCCCGCAGCCTGTCCACGGCGCCCGGCAGCGCGAACTGCGCCGCGCCAAGGCCGTCCACGAAGTAGCCGCGACGAATGCGGCCACGCTCCTCGAGAGCGCGCAGCACCGGGTACACGGCGCTAAACCCGCCCTCGATGGCCTCGCCCGCCACGGCCTCTCGGGTCAAAACGCCGTGGCGGTCCAGCAGCGCCAGCGTCTGGGCGTGGAGGCGCTCCGTGGGCGTCGGGCTGGCCGCGCCAACCTCCACAGCCGGATCAGCCACCAGCGACCACCGCCCAGCCGCTTCCGGGGGACCCAGCGCGGTCAGCCGCCCAACGCTGGGCCGCTGCCGCGTCGCACCCGACGGTCGCTTCCATCGCAGCGCCCGCAGCGGGCCAAACGTGTCGTTGGTGACCTCGCCCGCCCACACGAGGTCCCAGAGCGCATCAAGCACCTCGCGATCCGTCTTGCCGCCCGCGGCGGTGAACAGCTCGCGATAGAAGCAGGCGCCGCGCCGCGCGAGGTGGGCGCGCAGCCGCTCATGGATGACGCCAGACGGGGCGTCGACACCATCGGGCAAGCCGAGCGGCCGCAGCACTTCCCTGCCGGGCCGATACAGCGCCACCCGCCCGTCGTCACGGCCGAGGCTCCCTCGCCCCACCCAGGCCACCTCGCCCATCGCGCCAAGCTCATCAAGGAGGCGAGGCTGATAGCCCGGCACGCGCGCGGGCAGCACGTCGCGCTCCAGCACGGATGCCGGGATGGGCAGGCCTGTCAGTTGATCGACAACCTGGGCCAGCCGCTCCAACGCCGATGGCCCTTGGCGAACCGGGGCGGCCGAACCGCCGACCGGCGCGACGCCCTGCCACGCGGGCAGGAACCGGGCGAGCACCTGCGGGTCAACCGGCTCCACCTCGTGGCGCAGCCGCGCCAGCGATCGGCGCCGCAGCAGGCGCAGCACCTCGGGGTCGCAGAACTCGCGTTCCGCGCCGCCAGGCCGGAACTCGCCGGACATCAGTGTCCCGGCGCCAACCAGACGCGTGAGCGCATCGGCCACCACCCCGACGGGCAGCCCCCATCGCCGCGCCGGCCCCTCCGCGGTGAACGGCCCGTGGGTCCGCGCCCAGCGGGCGAGGAGCGAGTCCAGCGCGCCAACGACGGGCGCCAGGTACGCCACGGGCACCCCGGCTGGCGCCGCGACCCCCGCAGCATCGCGGTACCGCGCCACGTCCTCAATCGCCAGCCAGCGCGCCTCGCCCGCGACGCGCACCAGCACCGCGCGCCGCGACCCGGCCAGCTCGTCGAGCCATGCGCCCGCTTCGGCACCGTCAACAGAGCGCGCCGCCACCTCGTCCGCGGACAGGTCGCCCAGCCGCCGAAGCAGGTCGTGCACCTGGTCCACCGTGTCCGCGCGCCGGTCCTCCACAAGCGCCTGCAGCGAGAGCTCAAGCTCAGCCAGCGCATCGGGATCTAGCAGCTCGCGCAGTTCCTCCTGGCCAAGCAGCCCGGCCAGCAGGTCGCGGTCAAGCGTGAGCGCCTGCGCCCGGCGCTCGGCCATCGGCGCGTCGCCCTCGTACATGTAGGCGGCGACATAGTCGAAGAGCAATGACGATGCGAAGGCCGATGCCTTGGCGGTCTCCACGGAGTGGACCGCGATCTCGCGCTTGGCAACGCCGCCAAGGACCTCGCGGAGCGCGGGCAGGTCAAAGACGTCGGCGAGGCACTCGCGGTACGTCTCCACCAGGATTGGGAACGAGCCGTAGCGCGATGCCACTGCCAGCAGGTCCGCGGCCCGCTGGCGCTGCTGCCAGAGCGGGGTGCGGATGCCGGGGCGGCGTCTGGGCAGGAGCAGGGCGCGGGCGGCGTTCTCGCGGAACCGCGACGCAAAGAGCGACGACTGCCCAACGCGCCCGACCACCAGGTCCTCCACCTCGTCCGGGTCCGGGAACAGCAGCTCCTCCACCCCGTCCAGCGTGCCGTCGCCCTCGGGCAGCCGGATGGCGATGCCGTCGTCGGACCAGATGGTCTGGACCTCGAGCCCCAGCCGCTCCTGGAGCCGCGCCTCCAGCGCCAGCGTCCACGGCGCATGCACCCGGCCGCCAAACGGCGAGAGGATCACCAGGCGCCAGTCCCCAAGCTCGTCCCGGAACCGCTCCACCACAATCCGGCGGTCTGTGGGCAGGGCGCCCGCGGTCTCGCGCTCGTCCTCGAGATAGGAGAGCAGGTTTTCGGCCGCAACATCGTCAAGGTCGTGGTCGCGGCGAAAGCGTTCGCCTGCAGCAGCTCGACCGCGCGCGCCGCGAGCCAGGTCGGCCTCGGCCAGACGCGTGAACGCGCCAATCGCCCGGCCAAGCTCCACCGGGCGCCCCACGGCATCGCCCCTCCAGAACGGCAGCTTCCCGGGCACGCCCGGCGCGGGCGTCACCGTGACACGGTTGGCCGTGATGTCCGCCACGCGCCATGACGAGGCGCCAAGGACGATGACGTCGCCGTGCATCCCCGCGCGCAGCTCGTAGACCATCTCCTCGTCCAGCTCGCCCACGCGTCGGCCCGGCGTGCCGGCCTCGCCCTCCAGAAACACAGGAAAGAGGCCGCGGTCAGGGATGGTGCCGCCAGAGGTGATGGCCACGGTGCGCGCGTCCGGTCGTGCGGCCACCACGTCCGTCACGCGGTCCCAGGAGATCCGGGGCTTGAGCTCCGCAAATTCATCCGATGGATACGCGCCTGCCAGCATGCCCAGCACGCCTTCAAGCGCCTCGCGCGCCAGCGTTGCAAACGGCGCGGCCCCACGCACCACAACCAGCAGGTCGTCCACCGTGAAGGACTCGGCAAGCAGGATCGCCACGAGCTGCTGTGCAAGCACGTCGAGCGGGTTGCGCGGGAGCGTGGTTGCCTCCACCGCTCCGTCGCGCATGCCGCGGACCACTACCGCGGTCTCCAGCAGGTCGCCGCGGTACTTGGGGAAGATCACGCCCTTGCTAGGCTCGCCGACATGATGACCGGCGCGGCCGATGCGCTGGAGACCGCGGGCCACCGAGTCCGGCGATTCCACCTGGATCACCAGGTCCACCGCGCCCATGTCGATGCCGAGTTCCAGCGAGCTGGTGGCGACCAGCGCCGGCAGACGCCCGGCCTTGAGCTCCTCCTCAATCTCAAGGCGCTGCTCGCGGGCGATGGACCCGTGGTGGGCGCGGACCAGCTCCTCGCCCGCCAGCTCGTTGAGCCGCTGGGCGAGGCGCTCCGCGAGGCGGCGGCTGTTGGTGAACACGATGGTGCTGCGATGAGCGCGGATGAGCTCCAGGATCCGCGGGTGCACGGCCGGCCAAATCGACGAGCGCATCTCGCCGCCCAGGACTGGGCCGCCGGGCTGTTGGTCCATGGGCAGCACCTCGCCCAGGCGCGACATGTCCTCCACCGGGACCACCACGCGGATGTCCAGCGGCTTGCGGGCGCCGGCGTCGATGATCGCCACCTCGCGTCCCTCTCCCGCCCCACCGAGGTACGAGGCGATGGTCTCAAGCGGGCGCTGCGTGGCGGACAGACCAATCCGCTGGAGCCTTGGCGCATCCGCCGGCCGCAACCGCTCCAGCCGCTCCAGGCTCAGTGCCAGATGCGCGCCACGCTTGGTCCCGGCCACGGCGTGGACCTCGTCCACGATCACCTGCTCCACGCCCCGGAGGATCTCGCGCGCCTGGCTCGTGAGCAGCAGGTACAGGCTCTCGGGCGTGGTGACCAGGATGTCCGGCGGGTGGCGGACAAGGTCCCGGCGCGCATCCGCGGGCGTGTCGCCCGTGCGCGAGGCGATGGTGATGTGCGGCGGCTCCAGCCCTAGGCGCTCCGCGGCCAGCGCGATCCCCGCCAGCGGCGCCCGGAGATTGCGCTCCACGTCATAGGCGAGCGCCTTGAGCGGGCTGATGTACAGGACACGCACGGAGCCTCGGTCCGCGCGGGTTGCCGCGGGCCGCGGCGAGCGGGCGATCGTGTCAAGACACCAGAGGAACGCGGCAAGCGTCTTCCCGCTCCCCGTTGGCGCGTGGATCAGCGTGTGCTCGCCGCGGGCGATGGCCGCCCAGCCGCCGGTCTGCGCATCGGTTGGCGCGGCGAAGCTCGCCGCAAACCAGGCCCGGACGGCCGGGCCGAACAGGGCCAGGGGATCAGGGGCCTCGCGAGGGTGAGGAGCGGCGGTACGGGCCACGGGACCGCGAGTATAGGCGCGCCCGGCGGCGTCGCGATCGGCCCACGGAATCGCAATCGGCGGGCCGGGTAGCCCGCCGATTTGGGAGCCGCTGCTGCGTCAGCCCCGGTGGAGGGGGAGGGAGGAGGCCGGTAGCCAACGCCGTGCAGCGGTGCGATATGGTGACCGAGGTGGGGGTGGGTCCTCCCCGGCCGGTGCCTCGACCCTGCCAGGTCCAGGCGGTTGTGTGCGAAGCAGGCTCAAGCGTCTGGTCTGCTGGCGCATCCCGTCTGCTCTTCGCCTGTTGTCAGTGTGCCCTGGGGCCCCCTCGCTGCGCCCGGGCCGCGTTGCCTATTGATCGGGGACATGCTGGGACCTTCGGCAGGTCCCGAGACGGCAATGTCCCGGGACCTGCGGCCCCCGTTGCGTCAGGCCGCTGCTACCATCTCTTCCATGGGACCTCATCAACTCCTCGCGGCGCTTGTCGTTGTTCTCATCATCGTGCTCATCGTGCGCGGCCCAAAGACGCTCCCGCTCATCGGGCGTGCGTTTGGCCAAGGCGTCAAGGAAGCACGCAAGGAGATCGACGGCATGAAGCAGGACGCCGCCGAGCGCAAGGACGATACGCAGGCCTGACGACGGCTGGGGCGGGGGGCGCCGCGGGCTACGTGCCCGCGAGCAGTGCTTCCAGCGCCTCGGGTTCGTGCACGGGCTGGCGACAGGCGAAATTGCGGCACACGAATGCCGTTGGGCGCCCGTGCAGCATGAACCTGTCGCGTAGGAGCGGAACGTGCGTTGTGACGGGCTGGGCGCTCGTTGCCAGCACCCGGAACGGGTGGTATCCGAGGTTGGCCGTTCGCACAAGACGTGCCGTCGCCTGGTCGTTTGGATCGCCCGCGATCGCCACTTCGGCCAGCCCGTGGTGTGCCGCCTCCAGCGCGCTCAGCCACTGCCCCGTGGCCATCGGGAAGCGGGCCATCAGGACGGACACCGACCCGATCGCACGCTCGGCCGCCGCCTGATAGCGCGGGTCGCCGCTGAGGGCGGTCAGGCGCAACAGCACGGTCGCCGCCATCGCCCCGCCTGACGGCACGGCGTTGTCCTGCGCGTCCCGGGGGCGAACCACCAACGCCTCGGCGTCAACCGCGGTGTCAAAGAAGCCGCCGGTCGGATCACCGAAGCGCTCGAGCATCGCGTCGGCCAGCGCCGTCGTCTCGCGATACCAGCGGTCATCGCCGGTTGCCTCGTACAGCGCCAGCAGGCCATCGGCAAGGTTGGCGTAGTCCTCAAGCACCCCCGTCGGCGCTAGCCCGGCCGTCCTTCCACGAGCGCCGCAGCCGTCCGGCCGCGGTGCGCAAACCCGCCAGCACGTCGGTGGCCGCCCCAACGGCTGCCTCCCGATAGGCCGCCGCCTTGGCCGCGAGAGCCGGCGCCCCGGCGTCGATCGCTCGGGCGGCGTCGGCCAGCGCCGCAATCGCGAGGCCGTTCCACGCTGCCAGCACCTTGTCGTCGCGCGCCGGCTGGGCACGCAGGGACCGCGCCGCGAGGAGCCGCATCCGGGCATCGGCCAGACGGGATGCCACAACTGACTCCGGCAAGCCAGACTGCCCGGCCAAGACACCGTCGTCCACCACCCGCGACAGGATGGTCACGCCCTCCCAGTTGCCACGGTCCGTCACCCCGTACGCGGCCTCAAACAGCCGAGCCTCCGCGCCCAACAACTCGCGGATTTCGCCGGAAGGCCAGGTGTAGGTGAGACCCTCGACGCCCGTGGTATCGGCATCCAGGCTGGCTGCGAACCCGCCGCCGGGCGTCCGGAATTCACGCAGGAGCATGTCCAGGACACCCGTGGCCACGTCAAGCCAGGAAGACTCGCCCATCAGCGCCCACGCGTGCACGTACACGCGGGCCAGTTGGGCGTTGTCGTAGAGCATCTTCTC
>CAIXZV010000138.1 GCA_903924005.1 uncultured Chloroflexota bacterium
ACGGCGCCGACGACAACGCCTCGGGCACGAGCGCGGTGGCGGGTCCAGACTGGTGACAGCGGCTGTCCGCCCACCGCAGAGGCGCCGCTCCGGAGATCCTGGCCATGACCGATACCAAGCCGAGCGTCCTCGTCGAGATCCGCAGCGGCATCGCGTGGATGACCGTCAGCAACCCGCCCGTCAACGCGCTGACCGCTGCGCTTATCGACGAGTTGTCAGAGGCGCTCAACAACGCCCAGCCGCCTGCGATCCGCGTGGTGGTCCTGCGGGCGCCGGCCGGGTCCCACGTGTTCTCCGCGGGTCACGACGTCAACGAGCTGCCCCGCAACGGCCGCGACCCGCTCACCTACAACGACCCGCTGCGCAAGATCGTCCGCCAGATTGAGGCGCACCCCACGCCCATCATCGCCATGGTGGAGGGCTCGGTCTGGGGCGGCGCGTGCGAGCTGGTGCTCAGCTGCGACCTGATCGTCGCTGCGTCGGAGGCCACGTTCGCCATCACGCCGGCCCGTCTGGGCGTCCCGTACAACCTCTCGGGCACGCTGAACCTGCTCAAGGTCACGGAGATGCACTTCGTCAAGGAGATGCTCTTTACGGCGCGGCCGATCCCCGCCGGGCGCATGGCGGCGTACGGCGTGCTGAACAGCGTGGTGCCGTCGGAGGAGCTGGAGCAGACGACGGCAGATCTGGCGAGCGACATCGCCACCGGCTCGCCGCTGGTGCACCAGGTGATGAAGGAAGAGCTGCGCGTCCTCGCCAATGCGCATCCGATGACCCCTGAGGCGCACGAGCGCATCCAGTCGCTCCGCCGCGAGGTCTACGACAGCGACGATTACCAGGAGGGCCTGCGCGCATTCGCGGAGAAGCGCCGGCCGACGTTCGAGGGCAGCTGACGCCTTCGCGGATCGCCAGCCCGACGATCCGCATGACTCTTGACCGCCCGGCATAGCGCAATCAGGCTCGCGCCAGGACCGCCTGAGGGCCACTGGCGAGGCCGATCTCCAAGCACAACTGCCTGAGGTGGGCGATGCGACGAGTTGGCGTGTTCTTCGCCGTCCTGCTGTTTGCCGGCTGCACAGGAACTGCCCCGACCGGAGCGCCGGCCGCCACCGGGGTACCAGTCGCAACGCTCCCAATGGCAACGGCGACGGCATCGGCCGCCCCAACGCCTACGGCCAGGCCGCAGTCCGGGTACCAGGACGCTGCGCCCAACGGCACGACAGTGGCAGCGTTTGCCGGCACCTGGGTTGGCGACAGCGTCCTGCCCGCCGGCAACGAGACGGCGGACACGGTCTGGAATGTCCGTCTCGTGATCGACGCCTGCGCCAAGGGCGAGGTCTGCGGCGAGTTCCACATCGCGACCAAGAAGGCGGCCTGGAGCGGCAAGCCCGAGAGCTGCGACTACACGATCAACCTGCTCGGGTACGAACTTGCCGGCGATGCGTTTGTGTTCGGCGAGAAGGTCATCGGCCAGTCCGGGCACAAGTGCTACACGATGTTGCTGTACGTGAACCCGTTGGCCGGCGGCGCCGCCATCGGGATCCAGGAGATCTTCAGCGGCGCCTGGGAGGACGCGGGGATCCTGCGACGCGCGATCACGCCCTAGCCTGGCCATGCGGCACCCAACGCGCCCCTGCGGCACCCAACGCGCCCCAGCCGCACAATGACGGCGTGACCCCGGAGCTCGCCGCAACCCTGGACAACCTGCCCGACCGTCCGGGCGTGTACCTGATGAAGGACGCCGCGGGCACCGTGCTGTACGTGGGCAAGGCGCAGAGCCTCCGCGCCCGGGTGAGGAGCTACTGGCAGAAGCAGGCTGCCGGCAGCCGCGGCGAGGTCCACAGGATCCGCCAGGCGATTGAGCGCGTGGCTGATCTCGAGGTCACCGAAGTGGACTCGGTGAGCGAGGCGCTGCTCCTTGAGGCCAACCTCATCAAGCGGTTCCAGCCGCGCTTCAACGTCCGCTTGAAGGACGACAAGAGTTACCCGTACATCAAGATGACGCTCGGCGACGACTTCCCGCGCATTGAGCGCACGCGGCGGCTGCCAAGCGACGGAAGTCGCTACTTCGGTCCGTACGCCTCGGCCAGCAGCGTGGATGAGGCGATGAACCTTGTCCGGCGGCTCTTCCCGTTCCGGACCTGCACCCTTGAGATCAAGGAGGGCAAGCGCGCCCTGCCGCGGCCCTGCCTGCTGTACCACATCAAGCGCTGCCAGGGCCCCTGCATCGAGGCCATCGACAAGACCGCCTACCGGGCCGACATCGCGCAGGTGGAGCTCTTCTTGGAGGGCAACGCCGACGCCGTAGCCGACGGTCTGCGCGACCAGATGGCGAAGGCGTCAGAGAAGGAGCAGTACGAGCGCGCGGCTGTGCTGCGCGACAAGATCAAGGCCATTGAGCGGACGATGGAGAGCCAGAAGATGGCCGCCTTCGCCCGAACCGAGCTTGATCTCGCGGCGCTGGCAAGACATGACGACCAAGCGGCGGTCCAGCTGTTTGTGGTCCGCAACGGCAAGCTGCTGGGCCG
>CAIXZV010000139.1 GCA_903924005.1 uncultured Chloroflexota bacterium
CCCACCCGACACGGCCCCACCGTTCAGACCATGCAGGCCTAAGGAACTCGCGTGGGTCGAAGTCTGCCTCAGCGTCCACGGCCACCTTGTTCGGTGCCCCCCGTGCGTGCACTTGCTCTACGGACGTCTGGCGAGTGTAGTGCGGTGCGGGAGCGCCTTGCGCGGCTTTCGCGTCGGCCTCTCGCCGCGGCCAGAAGTCGCTAGGATTTGCGGGTCATCGGCATGCGGGCCTGGAGGGGGGGTGACTTAGGTGACAGATCACGCGGCTCCAGAGCCGTGGCGCGTCAAGTACGACGGCGTCTGTTCGCGATGTGGTTGCGCCCTACGGACGGGCATGCCCGCGGTGTGGGAGCGCGCGACGAAGTCGATACGCTGCGTCGAGTGCCCGGTACCGGCCGCTGAGCCTGCCCCGCCGATCATCGCCGAGCCCCAACCGTTTGATCCCGGCACGGCCGGCGCCTCCGCCCGCCGCGAGTACGAGCGACGCGCCAGCGCTCGCGACGAGCGCATCCGCGGCAAGTGGGGCAATCGCGTTGGCGGCGTCATCCTCGCGCTCTCAGACGAGCCGCAGTCTACCCGCGCCTGGGCGATCGGCGCGAAGGGGGAGGAGCAGCTCGCCAAGGCGCTCGAGGGCGTCCCGGGCATCCGCGTCCTCCACGACCGGCGCGTACCGGGCACCCGCGGCAACATCGACCACATCGTCATCGGCCCCGCCGGCGTCTTCGTGGTGGACGCCAAGCGCTACGAGGGCCGGATCGAGATCCGGGATGTGGGCGGGCTCTTCAACGTGGACCACCGCCTCTACGTGGGGCGGCGCGACTGTTCCAAGCTGGCCGATGGCCTCGGCTGGCAGGTGGATGCGGTGCGGGGAGCGCTGGCGCGCGCGGGGATTGACCCGATGCCGCCCATCACGCCGGTCCTCTGCTTCATCGACGGCGACTGGCCGATCTTCCGGCCGCCGAGCGAGTTCCGCGGCGTGCTTCTGGAGGGCCCCAACTCGCTGAAGCGGCGGCTGATGTCCGCGCAGGCGCTCCACGACGCCGAGGCCGCCCGCGTTACTGCCGCTCTCGCTAAGGAGCTCCCGGCACAGGCGTAGCGCGCTACTCCGGCTGCCCCGCCCAGAACGCGAACACCTGGGCAACCGTGCGCTGCCAGACTTCCTCCGCGTCTTCGCCGAGGTGCGCCCAGCCCAGTTCGACCATCGCCGACACGAATCCGTCGCCCGGCCGACCCGTGGCCTTCTGAACCACAATCGCCGTGATCGCGGGGCGCCCGTTCTCGTGCTCGGACACCAAGATGTTGTGCAGGTAGCGGCCCACGTAGCCCCGGCTCGTCCCCAAGTCGGAGTAGGTGATGATCTGGCCCACTCGGGCGGCGGCGATGATCTTGGAGAGCACTCCGGCCTCGGCAGCAGTCCGCTTGGGGGTGCCGCCCTTTTGCCCGGGGGTCGTCACGGCCGCGCCCTCGCCGAGCCGGTCGAGCGCCGCCCGTGCATACGCCACGGCCGCGCCGCGGGCCAGCGAGACGAGTGCGTTGACGGCCGCGTTGCGTGCATCGGGCTGGGTCTGCGCGAGGTGTTCCATCCAGGCGACAACCTGTGTGGCCAGGTCGTCGTTCTCCGCCACGGCCTGGAGGAGCGGCTCAATGCAAGCGACTCCGTGCTGGAGGATGGCGTTCCGGTGGTCGATCCGGGACTTGGCATCGGCCGTGGCCAGGGCGGCGACGAGCTCGTCGAGGTTGCTCATGGGTTCGTTCGGCGTGGCTATCGGGATATCTCCTTTCATTGGGTCTTGTACTTCTTCATCGGCTCCGGCACGCGGCCGGTGACGTATCGGGCGGCGCCGGGCGCGGTGTCCGTGCCGCGCTGGTAGGAGGCAGACCGCACCATCGACGGAGCGGCTGTCTCGAAGTCCTCACGGGTCATCTCGAAGATGCCGTGCTGGGTCTCGATGCGGAACTTCTCGCCCGGCAGCAGCCGCTCGATGACTGCGCGGTAGAAGGTGGGGTTGGCGTTGCTGTAGGCGATGGCGACGCCACGGCCGCGCTCCTCGTCGCTCGGCTCCCGGTAGGTCCGGGGGATACCGGCCCGAGCGTCCAGGCC
>CAIXZV010000140.1 GCA_903924005.1 uncultured Chloroflexota bacterium
GCCCTCGGGCGTCCGGCTGGCGAACTGATCGTTCCGACCAACTTGCGTGGGGCTCACACCGCCGGCATTGAGCGCTACCTCGCCACACGCCAGCCGGTCGTCCTCGACCAGCGTCTGGAATTGACGGCCATCGATCGCGACGGCCGAGTATTTCCCGTCGAGTTGACGGTCTCAACACACGACGTGGGCGGTCGCCCAGCCTTCAGCGCGTTTGTCCGCGATATCACGGACCGGTTGGCCACCGAGGCAATCATGCGGCGCCGAGACGCGAGGCTTCGCGCGCTCGCCGTCCTAGCTGCGGATCGCGAAGTGGCCGTCTCGGCCCAGTTGCGGGGCGCGCTGGACCTGGGCATCCGCGAGCTCGGTCTGGACGCAGGTGTGCTGGCGCTGATCCACGGCGATCAGACTGAGGTGATCGCAAGCGGTCCGGATCACGAAGACGTCTTCGTCAGCGGCGCCAGCCAAGACGTCCTCCTCGGGCTGCCGCTTGCGGTAGGCAGCGTGGTTGCGTCCGCGGACATCGAGGCCAGCACACAGCACCAGGTGGCAGACCTGCGAGGGCTGACCGCCGCGCGCGCCTACATAGGGGCCCCGGTCATCGTCGAAGGCGTTGCGCACGGGACCCTCGGCTTCAGCAGCCCTGTGCCGCGCGAAACGCCGTTTGACGACAACGACCGGGAGTTCATCCGCCTCCTCGCCGAGTGGGTGGGCGCCGTGGTGGAGCGTGATCGCGCCAAGACGGCGGAGTTGGGGTCGGAGGCGCTGCTGGGCGAACTGTCCCGGGTGCTGACCGAGGTTGAGACGTCGCTCGAGGCCCGGGTTGGCAAGCTGCTGGAGATTGCGTGCGACCGGATCGGGATGGCCACGGGCATCCTGAGCATCATCCGGCCGGACGGCTTCGAGGTCCGCGTGGCGGCGGGCCCCAACCGCAAGATCGAATCCGGGCACGTGTTCGGCGCCGACGAAGTGCTCAGCGAGCCTGTGGTGCGCGAGCGGATCGCGTTGGCCATCCACAACGTGGGCGAGTCGGCGTTTGCCAACCACGCCGCCCATACCGAACGCCACTTGGCCTCGTTCATCGGCGTGCCCGTGATCGTCGACGATCGCGCAATTGGCGCCCTCAGCCTGTCGGCGTTCACGGCGCGCCAACCGTTCAAGCCGGCCGAAGTGGAGTTCATGCAGCTGCTGGCGCGGTGGATCGGCAATGACCTTGGGCGACGCGGGGCCGAGGAGGCGCTCGCGAACGCAAACCAGGAGTTGGCAACCCTGCTTGGCGCAGCGCGCGAGTTGGCGGTCCAGGCCGATGAGGCCAACCGCGCCAAGAGTAACTTTCTGGCCGTGATGAGCCACGAGATCAGAACCCCGCTGAGCGGCGTGCTAGGCATTCTCGAACTCCTCTCCGACAGCGCCCTCACGGAGGACCAGCGATCCCAAGTGGCCCTGGCCGCAGATTCCGGTCGGTCGCTTGTCGGGATCATCAACGACGTCCTCGACATGTCGCGGATTGAGGCTGGCGAGTTCCGCCTCGAGCCCGGACGCCTGGATCTCGTGGGCACGGTCCGCGATGTCGTCCGCCTACTGACCGACCGGGCATCGCGGGCGGGGATCACGGTCAGCATCGAGGCCGATGCGGCGATCCCGGCGGTACTCGACGGCTATCCGCTTCGGGTCCGCCAGATTGTCGCCAACCTGGTGGGCAACGCTGCCAAGTTCACCGAGGCTGGAGAAATCCGCGTTGAGCTGCGGCTGAAGAGCCTGGGCACTCAGGCCTGCCGTGTGCGGATCGAGGTAAACGACACCGGTCCGGGCGTGCCGCCCGAGCATGTGGTCCACCTGTTTGAGCGGTTCGCCCAGGCCAACGTCTCCGCGACTCGTCGCCATGGCGGGGCTGGTCTGGGTCTGGCCATCTCGCGCCGTCTCGCCGACCTCATGGGTGGCGCGACTGGGTACAAGCCTCGCCAACGCGGTTCCACCTTCTGGGTGGAGCTGCCGTTCCGGCTCGTGTCCGCAGGAGACGTCAGCGTCGCCCCCTCAGCGGGCACGTTTGAACCGTCCGCCCGTCTCGGAACTGCGTTTGACGGGCTGCCCGGCAACACCGATGTGGATCCAGCGGACACGGCAACCCCGGCGCGCGGCCGCGTGCTCGTGGTGGAGGACGATCCCGTCAACCAGCTGGTCACGCTGCGGCTTGTGGCCCGCCTGGGCTACACGGCTGAGCTTGCGGAGGACGGGGGGGAAGCGCTCGACCGGTTGGAGCAGAACTCCTACGACATTGTCCTGATGGACTGTCGCATGCCGATCATGGACGGGTTTGATGCCACACGCGAAATCCGCCGCCGTGAGGCTGAGCGCGGGAGTCGGCGGATGCCGGTGATCGCGCTCTCCGCAAACGCGCTGGCCGCGGAGCGAGCGCACTGCTTCGAGGCCGGTATGGACGACCACCTCGCAAAGCCCATCGTGATGGGCGACCTGCGCAAGGCGCTCGGACGCTGGCTGGCGGCTGAACACCACGACGCGACGCGGGTGGCGACGGGCACCCTCGTGGAGCACGGCACGCCGATGGCGGTGGCCGAGGCGATCGCAGGTGCTGGCGCAGGCGATGGGGGCCCCGTGCCCGAACTCGTGCCGGACTTCGATCCGGCCCAGCTTGAGGATGCCCTCGGCGACGATCCCGAGATCATCAGCGACGCCCTCGCGATCCTGCGCCGCGAGGGTCGGGCGGCCCTCGGGCGGATTGGCGCCGCACAGGCTCAGGGCGATGCCGAGGCCGTTGCCGCGGCAGCCCATGTGCTCGCCGGATCCACCTCGACGCTGGGGTTCATGGCGTGCGCAGCTGCGGCGCGACGTGTCGAGGCGTCCGCGCGTGCCGGGCGAATCCCGGCGGCGGAACTGGCGGCGCTGCGCGAGGCGTGGACCCGCGCGGAGCGGATCGAGCCGCTCGAGGTCTAGACCGGCCCTGCCTCCGTGAGGTACGGCAGCACCAGCGACGCGATCGCTCGCGAC
Source organism: uncultured Chloroflexota bacterium (assembly GCA_903924005.1). Taxonomy (GTDB): domain Bacteria; phylum Chloroflexota; class Limnocylindria; order Limnocylindrales; family CSP1-4; genus CAIXZV01. The sequence continues at coordinate 3,004 of CAIXZV010000140.1, forward strand.
CCGACCGGCTTTCGGATCACCCCGGCCATGCCGGCGGCGAGTGCCTGACGCTCCACCTGCTCCTCGCCGCTGGCGGTCATGAGCACCACGGGCGGCAAGCGATCGCCCAGATCGCGGCGGGCGAGTTCCAGAAACTCGAACGCGGTCATCCCAGGCAGATAGAGGTCTAGGCAGAGGACCGCGGCATCCACCTGGCGCAGCAGCGCAAGTGCGGCGGGGCCGTCGCCTGTCACGACTGCCGTGCCACCGGCGCGCTCGATGTGGTGGGCGACGACCCGGCAGATGACCGGGTCGTCGTCAACGACCAGCGCGACGCGCATTGGGCGCAAGGAAACGATCCACCGCTTCGTCAGCCGTCGGGGCGATGTCGAAGACGCGGTCAAACCGGGTGAGCGTGAGGATCCGCCAAACGGACGACGACGTGGGCGAGGCAAGCTTCACATCACCCTCCGCGGATCGCGTGGCGCGCAGCGCGCGGACGAGGGCTGCAAGCCCCGCGGAGTCCATGAAATCCACGGCTCCAAGGTCAATCACGATCCGGTTGGTGCCGGAGCGCTGGAGTTCCCAGCAGCGGTCGTGGAGCGCGGGCGCAGTGAGGGCGTCCAGACGACCCACTGGGGCGATGATGGCGATGGGCACGCTGCGGTCTTCGGCCGGGGGGAGGGTAAGCATCGGGGTCTCCAGATGGGGGCGCGCTGCTCAGGCAGACGCGAAGATTGCGACAGTCCAGGTGTTGCGGTTGTTTGCGCGCCGGTAGTCCACCCGGTCAGCCAGTGCGTTGACCAGGTACAGGCCATAGCCGTGCTCGTGCGGCTGGGTGAGATCCACGGGGCCAAGCACGTCCGGGTCAAAGCCGCGCCCCTCGTCCACGAGGTGGGCCCGCAATTCCGTGCCGTCCCACTCGAGCACGACGGTGAGCGAGCCACCGGCTCCCCGGTAGGCATGGTCGGCAACGTTGACCGCCAACTCATGGACGGCCAACTCAAAGCGGTCAGCAAGGGCTTCGGCATCAGCCGCGTTGCCTGCCAGGACAAAGCGGCGCACAAACGCGCCAAGCCGGGCCATCGACGCATGGGTTGCGTCAATCCAGAGTGCGGCAGATGTGCGGCGGATATCGGGCTCCTTCTCCGACCACCTCGGACGGCGCTCCAAGCCGAAGAGGCGCGCCGCGGGGGCGGCAAGAGATCTCAGCGTCATGACGGGCATGCAATCACCTCCAGCCCACGACAACGAGCGTCTCGTCATCGCGTCGATCGACAGCCGGGCCGGCAAACCGGTCAACGGCGTTCAGAATGGCATCGGCCATGTCACCGGCAGACGCGGTTGGGCGCCGGTGCACGAGGCCGACAATGCGCGCGATGCCGAAGCGGCGCTCCGCGGCGTCCTCGCGCTCGGAAATGCCGTCGCTTGCGATGACCAGGCGGTCACCCGCAGCAAACGACAGCCGTGTTGACGCAAACGGTCCCTCCGCCACCCCGAGGGGCGCGTTCTCCGCGCGCAGCAGCTGCGGACGCCCCATGCCGGATGCGAGCAGGACAGGCGCATGACCGGCGTTGGCGATCACCAGCGAGTTGTCGCGGCGGTCCACCACGGCCACACAGAGCGTCAGGAACCGGCACGTTCGCTCAAGATCCCCGCCGAGGTCCTGCGTCATGCGCGCAAGGATCGCTGCCGGGTCAGCGCA
>CAIXZV010000141.1 GCA_903924005.1 uncultured Chloroflexota bacterium
CGCCGCCCTCGGCTGACCCTTCGCCGCCGCGGTAGTACTCGGGCGAGCGGTCAAAGGTCTGGCGCAGGTGGTCGCCGTCACGGACCAAGAGGCCGCCCAGGTCATATGCCTGGAAGAACCACTTGTGGGGATCCACGGTGACGGAGTCGGCAAGCTCAAGACCGGGGACCCGCGCCGCGTCACGCGCAGACAGGCGGGCTGCCCCGCCGTACGCGGCGTCCACGTGGAACCAGAGGCCCTCGCGCTGGGCGAGGGCGGCCAGCTCCGGGACCAGATCCACGGAGCCCGTGTTGGTGGAGCCCGCCACGGCGGCAATGGCCACCGGGCGCAGACCCCGGGCGCGGTCCGCCGCAATAGCCGCAGCAACCGGCGCGGCGTGCAGCCGGAAGCCCTCGTCGGTTGGCAGCACAACCAGCGTCTCGACGGGGAAGCCCAGCTCGTCCAGGGCACGGGCGATGGAGAAGTGCGTCTGGTTGCCCGTGTAGACGCGGACGCCCTCAAGCGCCGCACCGCGCGGCGGTCGGGCGAGGCCTGCGAGACGGCGCAGATGCACGTCGCGCACGAGCGCCATCGCGATGAAGTTGGCCATGACGCCGCCGGACGTCAGCAGGCCAAACGAGCCCACGCCAAAGCCGACGAGGTCGCACAGCCAGCGGATGACCTCTTCCTCCACAAACGCGCCAACGGGGCCGGCGTGCCAGACGTCGATGCCCTGGTTGGTCCACTGGCTGAGGACCTCGCCCACGATGGACGCGACGAGCGGCGGCGGCGTGAAGTAGCTCAGCGCCCGCGGGTGATAGCTGTTGAGCGTGTGCGGGGCGATCCTGTCCCGGAACTCGTCCAGGACAGTCTGGAGCGTGACGGGCTCCTGCGGGGCCGGGCCGGGGCCACCTCGCTCCCCAAAGTAGAGCCGGCGGAGCGCCTGGTAGTCCGTGGGCAGGCCCATCGCGCGGACCATCGCCTCGTCGTAGAGCCAGTCCAGCGACGCCTCCCACGTGGCGGCACCCGCCTGCCGGAGCGCGTCACGTGATGTGGCCGCGTCGCGGATGCCGATGAGCTCGGGCTCGGGGTGCCAGCGGAAAGGCGCGAGGGGATCGTCCATGCGCGCATGGTATGGCTGGCGGGCACCACCGCGCGGCGCTTGGACCTCCGGCGGGACTGGTGGTCACGGATTTCGCCGTGACCCTGGCCGTGGGCCCGCCCTGCCGCCGAAACGGGACTGCGAGTCATGTTTGTCGCCTTGGCGGGCGGCACAGGGCCCGCTCCGCCGCCGAAACGGGACTGCGGGTCCGGGCAAACGCCTTCGCGCACGAGCCCACGGCGCGAAGCGTGACTGGGAGTCCCAAACCAGCGGTTGGCGACCGGCGCTGCGCCGTGCTGGCCGGGAAAGCGTGACCGGCAGTCCCGAACGCCTCGGCTGGCCGGTGACGGTACAGTGGAGTCATGACCACGCCGCAAGACCCCAGCACGAACACGCCCGCGCCGCCGGCGACGCCGGTCCAGGGCGCCAAGCCAGCCGACAAGTCGGCCGCGTACAAGGGCGAGCCGCTTGACTCGGAGCGCGGCCCGGGCCTGGGGTGCTTCTGGATCCAGATCACAACGCTGGTCTTCCTGCTTATCCTGACTCCCCTGAGCGTCACCTGGCGCTGGCCGGAGTGGGCGAGCGGTGTCCTGCTCCTGCTGATCATCCTGGTGCTGCTGTTTGCCGGCCAGACGGTGATCTTCCTGCTCCGCCTTGTGGCTGCCGGCCGCGGTGAGGGCCGTCGGCGCCCCATGGCGGGTTCGACACCCACAGTCGGCGACATCGTGGCCGGTGCCGAGGCCCCCGGGGCCGACGCGCCCACTTCGGATCCGTCGCCCGATCAGGGCATGCGAGAATAGACAGCCGTCAAGGCGCCGTCTCGAGCAAGGAATAGCCCGTGCCCGTCCTCGCCACGTTCTTCTCTGTCCGCCGCGGTCGAGATCCGTTCTTCAAGTTCTTCATGAAGACGATCTTTCCAAAGCAGGTGAAGGAGTACGAGACAAAGTTTGGTATCAGGTTTCTTGGCTGGTACAACGTCGCCCACGGCTGGGACTTCGACAACGTCATCCTGCTTGACCTGCCCGATTACGGGACACTCGACAAGCTGGAGTCTGACGAGGCAACACGCGCCCTGGGCCACCGGGCCGGGGAGTGGATGTTTGAGCGTCATCACTCGATGTTCCTCCGAGAGCGTCTCGGACCGGACCTCGAGTACCACGGATAAGGAGGCAATCGCATGGACGTGAGCCGCAACGCGATGCTCGGCGAGCTGGCCAGCGATGCCGCCGGCGAGCGCAATGACTATGTGGTCCAGGCCACAGAGCAGCTGCGCAAGTTCCTCGACCGCAACCGCGACCGGATCGCCGAGCTTGGCGGTCTGACGCTGATTGACGAGGACCCGGACTACCTCTCCGTCGCCCCGGACGCCACGTTCCGTGTGCGCAGCCGGTACGAGGACCCAGACACCGGCGAGTGGGTCTCCGACACCGAGGTCATTGAGAACGCATCGGAGCTTGTTGAGCTCTACAACCCGGCCGAGATCTTCGCGGCCTTTGCCGAGGCCGCCCGTGAGGCAGCCGGGTTTGCGCCAGAGCCCACGGCCACCGAAGAGCTGCTTGAGGGTGCCGGCGTGCCGGCCGAAGCCACCTTTGTCCTGGGCGAGGACGACGGGTACGCCGCCGCCGCGGACCGCTGGGCGGCCGGTCGTGGCGAGGTGCTTGAGGCTGACGACATCGAGTCGGCCGCTGCAGCGATGTACAACGTGGCGCTGGACTTCCAGGAGCGGAGCCAGCAGAGCGAGGCCGCGCTGCTTGAGGAGTTTGAGGAGACGGTCGCCAAGCTGGCGTCGCTCCTGGGCGACGTGTTCATCCTTGACGAGAATGACGAGCGGCTGATCCTTGGCTCCGGCGGCCGCTTCCGCGGCGAGGTCCTCCCCGAGGACAACGCCAACGAGTGGAAGGAACTCAGTTCACCGGACCAGATCGTCGAGTTCTACGATCCCACCGACATCTTCGGCGACCTTGCCGACACCCTGGCTGAGGCGTTCCCGGCAGTTGCCGGCGAGGGCGAGGACGGCGAGGGCGAGGACGAAGAAGACGAAGAAGAAGACGACGAGGTTGAGGCCGACGCGCCCAAGGGCGGCGAGGCGCGCCCCTAGCCTGTCGTGCGGCCACTCGGCGCAGAGCTGATCAACACCCGGGAGATCCTTCCCGGCCAGTGGCTCCAGTCGTGGCACGCCCCGGCCGTCGCCAGCGCGGCGCGGGCCGGTCAGGTTGTCCATGTCCGCACCCTTGAGTCGGGCGGTTTGCCGCTGCGCAGACCGCACCCCATCACCACGGCGGACACGGCAAGCGGGACCATCACGCTCCAGACGTCCGGGACCACCGGTCCTGCCGGCGGTTCACCACCGGCTTGGGCCCGCGGTCTGCGGCCTGGTGACCGGCTGGACCTCGCGGGGCCCCTGGGGCGCCCGTTTGAGGTGGACTCTCGTTCGCGCCACCTGCTCCTGATCGCCCAAGGCGCGTCCATCGCGTCGCTTCGTCTGCTGGTGGATGAGGCCATCCGCGACGGGCGGTCTGTTGTGCTGCTCTATGGCGCGGCATCGTCATCGGCTGTATATCCGTCCAGCCTGCTCCCCGACGAGGTGGAGTACATCGTTGCCACAGAAGATGGCAGCCTGGGCCACCGCGGCTCCGTGGCGGACCTTGTGCCCGAGTACGAGGCGTGGGCGGATCAGTCGTTTGCCGCGGGACCGCCGGCGTTGCTGGCCGGTCTTGCGCGGCTGGCCGCTGGGCGCCGCGCACGGCTTGGCGTGGCGACGCTTGGGCGCAAGCGTGGCGGCGGCAGGGTTGCGGCTCCGGGCTCCCCGGAGGCGCGGCGCAAGGCGCACCTGCAGGTGGCGCTGGACCAGGTCATCGGCTGTGCCGCGGGCACGTGTCTGGGCTGCGTGGCGCCGGCCACGGGGAGCGCTGGCAGCGGGACCGGCGGTGGGGGAGGTACCGTCCGGGTATGTCGCGAGGGGCCCGCGTTTGCGGCCGACGAGCTTGACTGGGAACGCGGCGACTGGGCTGGAGGAGCGGCATGAGCGAGATGACCGAGGAGCGGCGGACTGCTGTGGGCAAGATCGCCACCACGGCGGGGATCCTGTCGTTCTGGACGATCGTGCTTGGCTCAGCCGTTGCGTGGTTGGCCTATCACGGCGCCCGCGGCGAGTCCTACAGCCCGCTCAACCACTGGATCAGCGAGCTTGGCCAGCTGGGCGTGTCGGCCCGCGCCTCCACGTTCAACCTCGGGCTGGTGGCGTCCGGCATGGAGTTTGTGCTGTTCATCCTGGGGCTGGCGATGGTCAGCCGGTCGCGGCTGCGCTGGGTCTTCGGCCCCATCGGCGCCATCGCCGGGCTGGGCGGCTGTTTCGTGGGCGTCTACCCGATGAACAACCCCGACGCCCACATCCTGGCCGCGTCCACGTTCTTCAACCTGGGCTGGATCTCGGTGGGGATTGCGTCCATCACGTTCCTGCGGCTCCCGGATCCGCGCTTCCCGCGGCGCTTGGTGGTCGTAGGCGCTGCAACCGTTGTGGCGTTGGTGGCGTTCCTGGTCTCGCTGCGTGTTGACGAGTTCACGCGCAACCGCATGGCGTCCAGCGGCCCCATCGTGGACCGGCCAGAAATCTGGATTGGCCCGATCCTCGAATGGGCAGTACTGGTAGGGATCATGGTCTGGACGCTGCTGGTCAGCCTGCGCTGGGCGGGCGACGCTCCAGCCAAAGCCGCTGCCGCTGCCAACCACACAGCGCTGACGAGGATGGCGTGAAGTCGAAACGCAAGGCGATGGTGGCCAAGGCGTCGCCGCCACGCGCCCTGCGGATACCGACGGTCCGGACTATTCACCCGGCGACGTCGCTTGCGCAGCCAAAGCTCCGCGCGCCGCAGCCCCGATCTGCGGCACCCGATCCCGTGGGCCTCGCGGCAGCGGCGTACGAGCTGCTCAGCAGCCGCG
>CAIXZV010000142.1 GCA_903924005.1 uncultured Chloroflexota bacterium
GCCTCGACATCCTGGTGGCCGCCGCGGGCATTGACGGCGAGGCCAAGGACGTCCTGGACCTTGACCCCGAGAACTTCGCCAAGGTTCTCGACGTCAACGTCCGCGGCCTCTTTGTCGCCGGTCAGGCCGCCGCCCGATGCATGACGAGCGACACGGCCAACGCGGCCAGAAGCGGTGGCCACCGGAGCGGCGGCGCCATCGTTTTCGTCGCCAGCGTCAACGGCCTGCAGGCCGAGCCGGGCTTTGCGGACTACAACGCAAGCAAGGGCGGCGCCGTCCTCCTGGCCCGGTCAATGGGCCGGGACCTCGCCCGCCGCGGCGTCCGCGTCAACGCCGTCTGCCCGGGCTACGTCCACACGCCCATGACCATGGCGTACCTGGACGATCCCGACACGCTCGCAACCATCAACAGCGGTATCCCGATTGGGCGCGTTGCGCACCCGGACGAGATTGCCGCAGTCATTGCCTTCCTCGCGTCTGACGAGGCCTCGTACATCACTGGATCAGCCATCGTGGTCGATGGCGGGAGGACCGCATGAGCGCACTCAACGTGCTTTCCCTGCGCCGCTGGGCGCAGCTCGACACCGCCGAACAGCAGCGGATCATGGCCCGCGCCACCGCAGGGATCCTTGACCCCAAGCTCCTTGCCAGCATCGGCGAGATCTATGCCGATGTGGCCGCCCGCGGCGATCAGGCCGTCGCCGACGCGACCGCCAAGTTTGACAAGGTCACCATCGCCGCCGACGACCTGCTGGTCAGCCAGGCGGAGATCGATGCGGCCCACGCCAACATCGACCCAAAGCTGCTTGACGCCATCCGCTTCGGCATCGAATCGGTCCGCGCGTTCAACGAGGCGCAGCTCGCGGCGTCTCCAAACTGGCGCAAGGAGATCCGCCCCGGCGTCACCGTGGGGGAGCGGCACCACCCCATCCCCAGCGTCGGCCTGTTTGTCCCGTGCGGCAAGGGCTCCTACCCAAGCGTCCTGGTGATGATTGGCACGCCCGCGGTTGTCGCCGGCGTCACGGAGATCACGGTTGTTGTGCCGCCGCTCCCGGGCACCACTACGGTGGATCCGGGGGTCCTCGCCACGGCCAAGGAGCTGGGCATCACGCGCGTGCTGCGCGCCAACGGCCCGGCCGGTGTTGCCGCGGTGGTCCTGGGCACGCAGACCATCGGCAAGGTGAGCAAGATCGTGGGCCCGGGGAGCCCCGCGGTGACCGCCGCGCAGATCCTCGCCCAGATCCACGGCGTTGGCACCAACATGCTGTGCGGCCCGTCGGAGTCGCTGATCCTTGCGGATGACTCCATTGATCCCATTCGCCTCACCGCAGACCTCCTCAACGAGGCCGAGCACGGCGCAGACTCTGCCGCGCTGCTGGTGACCAACTCCATGGCCGTGATTGAGGCTGTTGACAAGGAGCTGGTTCGCCAGGTGGGCGCCCTGCCGGAGCCGCGCGCCTCGTACGCCCGCTCTGCGCTCAGCAACCTTGGCGGCGCGTTCCTCTTTGACACGATGGACGAGGCAGTGGCCTTTGCCGGCGACTACGCGCCCGAGCATATGCAGATCGCCACCGCCAACCCCGACGCCACCTTTGCCAAGCTGACCTACGCGGGCGAGGTGCTGCTTGGCCAGCACTCCCCGGTGAGCGCGGCAAACTTCACCATCGGCGTTCCGGCAACACTGCCCACCGGCGGCTTTGCGCGGATCAACGGCGGCGTCACGTCGCGGACGTTCATGACCACCGCGTCCATCGGGGAGCTCACCGAGGACGGTCTGCGCTCGCTGGCCCCGGCCACGCTTGCGCTGGCGGACCACGAAGGCTTCCCGGCCCACGCCAATGCGCTCCGTATCCGGGGCATGGGCTGAGCCGTGCCTGATCCTGCCCCGGCGGACCGCCCGCCCCGCGATCCGTCTGACCCGGTCAGCCTTGCGGACTTTGAGGCGCTTGCGGCAGCCTCGCTCCGACCCGAGATCCTGGGCTACTACAGCGGCGCCGCCGCCGATGAGCGGACGCTGGCCGACAACCGGGAGGCCTTCGCGCGCTGGCGACTGGTCCCGCGGATGGGCGTGGAGGTTGAAGGGCGGGACACGAGTGTCGAGGTGCTTGGCCGACGCTGGCCTGCGCCGTTTGGCGTGGCGCCGATGGCGCTCATGAAGATGGCCAACTCGGAGGGCGATGTCGCCGTTGCCCGCGCCTGCGCCGCGCGTGGCCTGGTGATGACGCTGTCCACCGTGGGCACGGCCACCATCGAGGAGGTTGGCGCCGCGGGTGCCCCGTCCTGGTTCCAGTTGTATCTGCTGGAGGATCTTGGACGAAGCCGGGAGCTGCTGGCGCGTTCCGAGGCCGCGGGCTACGAGGCCGTGGTGATGACCATGGACGCGTTCATCCTTGGACGCCGCGAGCGCGATGTGCGTCTCGGTTTCCAGCTGCCCGACGGCATCTCCTATGCCAATGTGCGCCGCAGCGCCCACAAGCGCGGCGACACGTATGGCGATGACGGCTTCAAGCAGTCCAATACTTGGGCGGACCTCGAGTGGGTGGTTGCCAATACGCGGCTGCCGGTGATCGCCAAGGGCATCCTCCACCCGGACGACGCACGCCGGGCGATCCAAGCGGGCGCTGCCGGGATCCAGGTCTCCAACCACGGCGGACGCCAGCTCGACGGAACCATCGCGGCGCTGGACGCGCTGCCGGCCGTTGCCGACGCGGTTGCCGGCAGCGTGCCGGTGCTGTTTGACAGCGGCATCCGTCGTGGCTCAGACGTGCTCGCGGCGCTTGCCCTTGGTGCCACGGCCGTGTTCCTTGGCAGACCCGTCCTCTGGTCGCTGGCGTGGGCCGGGGAGCGCGGTGTGGGGATGGCGCTGGACATGCTGGCGGCGGAGTTTCGCCTTGCGCTGGGTCTCGCCGGTCAGCAGCGCGCGGACGCGGTGCCCAGCGACGTGGTGGTGCGCATGTGAGCGGGTCCTCCCCGCACGCCACGCCTCTCCGACCGAACCCTGAAGCCGAAGCCCTGTCAGCCTGAGGAGAACCCGATGCCGACGCTTGCCGACTACCCCCGCGAGAACCTCCGGTTTGGCCCGTCGCCCATCCAGCGGCTGGACCGCCTCACCAAGCACCTTGGCGGAGCGCAGGTGTGGGCCAAGCGCGAGGACGTCAACAGCGGTCTCGCCTTTGGCGGCAACAAGGTCCGCAAGCTTGAATACCTGTTGGCCGATGCGCTTGCGCAGGGCTGCGACACGCTGGTGAGCATCGGCGGCGTCCAGTCAAACCACACCCGCCAGGTGGCCGCAACCGCGGCGCACGCGGGTCTGAAGTGCGTCTTGGTCCAGGAGCACTGGGTGGAGTGGCCCGACGTCACGTATGACCGCGTGGGAAACATCCTGATGAGCAGGCTCATGGGCGCCGACGTGCGGCTGAGCCCAGCGGGGTTCTCCATCGGCATCCGCGACAGCTGGAAGGAAGCCCTGGCGTCTGTCGAAGCCGCCGGCGGCAAGCCCTACCCCATCCCTGCCGGCGCCTCTGACCATCCCCTTGGCGGTCACGGCTTTGCGGGCTGGGCGTTTGAGGTTGCCGAGCAGGAGCGCGAGCTGGGCGTCTTCTTCGACACCATCATCGTCTGCTCGGTGACGGGCTCCACGCAGGCCGGGATGATCGCCGGGTTTGCCGTGCTGGAGGAAGCGGGCGGCCGCAAGCGCCGCGTCATCGGCATCGACGCGTCGGCCACCGTCCCCGAGACGCGCGCCCAGATTGCGCGCATCGCCCGCCGCACCGCCTCGGCCATTGGTCTGGAGCGGGACCTCCGCGAGGACGAGATCATCCTTGACGAGCGCTACCACGGCGGCGTGTACGGCCTGCCGGATGAGGCCACCATGGACGCCATGCGTCTGGTCGCCCGTCTCGAGGGCATGATCACGGACCCGGTGTATGAGGGGAAGTCGATGGCGGGGCTGATCGACCTTGTCGCCCGTCAGGAGATCCCCGCCAGCTCCAACGTGCTCTACGCGCACCTGGGCGGGCAGCCCGCCATCAATGCGTACGCCTCGCTGTTTGTCTAGCTGCCGGGGACATCCCTCCGTGCCAGATTCGCGGTAGTTCCAACCAAGCGGAACGAGTTGTGGAGAACTCGTCAGCCGGGGCCCGTCCGGCGCCGACGCGCATACGTGACACGGCCAGGGCGGCAAGCCGCGCGTCGCGTCGAGCCGTGACAGGGATCGTGCAATCAGGCGGTTTTGGCGGCGTTGTCCACAGATGGTTCCGCTTGGTTGGAACCACCCGAAGACCGTGGCTGTGGAGACACCCCGCCGCTACTGGACCAGCCGCGCCACACCGGTGGGCAGCCGGACGTTGACCGTGCTGTCGTACGTCACGGCAAGCTTGGCGCCGGACTGAAGGTTGGCCGACCCCACCACCACCATCGAGCGGAGCGACGCCACCGACGTTCCCGACTGCATGTCGAGCAGCGAGAGCGTGTTGGCGGCGTAGATCGTGCCGACGATACTGCTGGCGCTGCTCGACTGCAGTTGCAGCGTGCCCTTGTTGTTGCGGGCGTAGTAGATCGCCATACCCGGGAAGGGCTCGGCAGAGTCCAAGGCGGGCGCCGTCAGGTTGACCGTTGAGTTGCTTTGGGGCAGGAAGCTTGTCTGCGGTCCCATGAAGATCAGCGTCACGCCTGTGCCCCGCAGCGCGCCGTTGGACTGGATCGACACGTCTCCCTTGAAGTAGTACGTCCCGGGCTTGAGTTGGACGGTCGCGTTGGCTTCGATGGTCAGACCCGCGTATGTGCCGGGCGAGAGCGTGACCGTGGTGCCGGAGCCTTTGGCGTCGACGGCGCCAATCGTGGTGGTCCCGGCCACCGGATCAGGGAGGAAGGCAAGTGGATCCGGCACGCGTGCTGCGAGAACCGTCGCCGCCGGGCTGGTGATGCAGTTCTTGCACAGCGACACGGCCCCATACACGTCGATTGCGGCGCCGGCGCCCGTCGACTGGATGGTCGGGTTGCCCTCGGCCGAGAGGCCGCCGTCGGACGCGATTGCGCCGCCGGTCACCACAAGGCTTGTGGAGCCGCCCTGGAGGCTGAACGGCGGCGGGTTGTTGCCGATGACGCAGAACACGCATGGCACCGACGTGCCCACCACGGTGATCGCCATGGCAGAGGCCGAAGCGCTCATCGAGGACACGCCAACCAGACTCATCAGGAACGGCTGCCAAGTCAGCTGGGCGCTTGGCACGCTGACGCCGCGGGCTCCTACCGGGATGGCCTCATCGCGGCTCGTCACTGGTGCAACGGTGCCAAAGGCGGCGTCAACGTAGACGGGGCCATCAGTCGTGCCCAGATTTGGGATCGACGCGTGGTTGTTCAGGTCCGCAATCCGGATAAGCGCCGCGTAGACATCCGCGTCGGCCACTTTGGCGCCGTTGAGCGAGGCAGCCACAAGCCGTGTCCCGGCAAGGGACGCAAAGTCCGCGGCGTTCTGCGCTTCCCGGCGCTGTGCCCAGGCAAACCCGCCGTCGATGACCATGCCCACCAACATCAGCAGCACAACCATGCCGCCCACGGACATCACAAGAACCTGGCCCCGGTCGCGCGGTTGCATCTGGCCGCGTTGTCGCTGGACATGCATCGGGGCGCCTCCCAACCGCTTCACGGGATGGTCATGCTTGAACTGGCGGACATGGGGATCAGCGGGAACGGGATCGCCAGGATTGGCGTGATCGGCGAGATCTGCTCAACGATCCGCACGGAAACGACGCCGCCCGCCGCGTTTGAGGAGGCGCAGTCGTTGTGGGCCGTCCAGGCCCCGGATGGAACCGTTGCGCCAGCCTGCGTGCACGTCACGTAGACCACAAGACCCGGCTGCGCGCCCTGAACCACCGCCATCGCGCTTGCGGTGACGTTGTCAACCAGCACAGACGATGTGGCTGGGCAGGTTGGCGCAAGACACGGCACCTCTGCCACGTGGCTGGCCTGAACGGCGGCAAGCCGGGCGGCCTCGCGCACGGCTTGGGCGAGGCTGTTGTTTGAGAACACGAGGCGCGAGCCGTCCACGATCCCGAACACCAGCGCGAAGAAGAGGGGCATGACAAGCGCAAACTCAACCATCGCCTGGCCAGTGGGTCGTCTGCCGCAACGGCGTGCCCACTGCAGGACGCTCACTGGATCACCGCCGTCGCGGTTGCCTGCAGGGTGAACACCGGAAAGAAGCTCCCGCCGACGCCCGGCACGGACGCCACCGACGGAAGGAGCGGAAACGGTCGCGTGAGCGTGACCGTCACGCGGTATTCGGTGGTTGCGGTGCTGGCAGTGCAACTGGGCACGCACGTGACGCCGCTGACCGTCAGCAACGCGTCTGTGTCAACTTCCTGCATCGCCGCATTTGTGACCCCCGTGCTGGCGCAGTTGGCGCCGCCGGCTTCGCAGGCCGCACTTGAAGATGCGAAGACGGCGGCCTCACGCGCGGCGTTCTGCATGCCGGTGTAGGCAAAGAAGAGTCGGCCCACGTCCACGGCGAACAGCAGGATCACCAGCAGCAGCGGCATGACGAGCGCGAACTCAACCACTGCTTGGCCACGCTGGCGATGCCGACACAGACCGCGGCTGCGGTGTCCCACTCCAACCCTCCCGTTGATCCGAGGGATGGACCCTAGCCGCCGGGCACACGGGTCGTCTACACCCAGGGCCCCGAAAACCCCCGATACCGTTGCCCCGTCGCACAAGGCGGAGGTACGGGGTGGTCTCGCATGACCTTCGGGGGGCCACCTGTCCCTGTACCGTATAGGCCAGTCGGCCCTAACGGTCCACCTGTATCGAACGGCACAGTCGACACGTGATCACAGCCACCCTGCGTCCCCTAGACCTGCGCGCCATCGCGCCATCGTGCGCATGCAGGTGAGCGGCGCATGAAGCCCAACCGGAGCCAGACCGGTCTGACGCATCTGCGCTGGGCAACGCTGGTCCTGCCGCTTGTCTTCGTGTGGCTGTTTGAGGTCCTGCGCTCGTTCATCCTGGACCCGCAGGTCACCGGCGCAGACGGCCACGTCATCGCGGCAATGATCATGGGCGGCGCCATCGTGGTCTTCGCCACGCTGGTCAGTCTCTATCTCGATCGTACCCAGAAGCAGCTCGTCTCCCAGAACAAGGACCTCACGGTCACCCACGCCGTCAGCTCGGCCGTCCGCGGCGGCCTCAGCCTCCCGGATCTTCTGGAGCAGGCGCTTGACCGGGTTGTCACCCAAACAGGCGCCCTTGCCGGCGTCGTGACCATCACCACGCAGGACGATGGCCCGCTGGTCATCCGGCGGCCGGCCACCCTGCCGAGCGGTCTGGCCTGGCTGGGCATGATCCTTGACGAGCCCGCCGATCCCGCCCAGGTAGAGCCTGTCTACAGCCGTCGACAAGCGGTGGATACCGGCATCCTTGATCTGCCGCTGATCCGCGGCGCGGAGCGTATCGGCCACTTGCGCCTCACGTTTCATCCGCCGGAGGAGCCCGATATCTCGCAGGCGGCCTTTGCGGACATCTCGGGCGAGATTGCAGGCGCGGCGCAGCTTGGCCTCACCGTCGCTGACCTCCACCGTCGTGAACGAGAGCGGGCCGCGCTCTACGCCGTCGCCCTCCAGCTCACCGGCCGCAATGACCTGCGTGACGTGCTGGACACCATCACCACCCACGCGCGCGATCTCCTTGGCGCGGAGCGCGCCGTCGCCTGCCTGTCCGAGGCCCGTCCGGCCGCTCGGACCGCCGCCTCGGGTGATGCCGCTCGCCAGCCGGCCACCGATCCGCGGGCGGAGGCGGATGACAGGACGGCGGCCGCTGTCGCGTCCGTGACCTCCCGGAGCATCACCGCCCCGCTGACCAACCGTGAGCGCCTCGCGATCGCGGACGACGGGAGCATCTGCCTCGTCGCTCACGGGGACACGCCCATCCAACACCCACAGAACCCGGCGTGTCCGCTGGTGGCTGCGGACCCAACCCGCGTGTGGGCCGCGCGTCCGCTGCGCGGTCCGGACGGGATCCTTGGCGAGCTGTGTGTCGTGCGCGAAGGCCGCCCCTTTACGTCGGCTGAGCGCACGCTCCTTGGCGCCCTGGCCGACATGGCCGCCATCGCGGTCCGCACCGCCCGCCTCCATGAGGCGGAGGAGCAGGGGACCATCCACGCAGAGCGCGACCGCATCGCCCGGGAGCTGCACGACAGCATCGCGCAGGTGCTGGGTGTGATCCACCTGCAGCTGCGCTCGCTGGAGACGCGGGCGAAGGACGAGGCCAGCCACGTCATGGCCGACGAGCTGAGCCAGCTGGCCGAGACGGCAGATGAGGCCTACCGCGACGTCCGCGAGGCCATCCTCGGTCTGCGCGAGACCGTCCGCGAGGACGATGGCCTTGAGGGCAGCCTGCGCGAGTACCTGCGCAAGTACAGCCGCCAGACGGGGATTGCCGCCACCGTCACCTGCGAAGGGGACACCCGCCGGGCGCTCAGCCCCCGTGTGGAGGTCCAGCTCCTGCGGGTTGTCCAGGAGGCCCTCACCAACACCCGCAAGCACTCGCGCGCACATCGCGTGAGCATCCGCATCGACTGCACCGGTCCGGCCGCCACGCTCACCATCGAGGACGACGGCGTGGGCTTCGACCCGGCCTCGCTGGTGCGCTCAATGGAGGGCGGCTTCGGTCTGGCGAGCATGCGCGAGCGGGTGGAGCAGGTGGGCGGGACGCTCACCGTGCATACTGCCCGGAACGAGGGCACGACAATTGTCGTCGCGCTCCATCCAGAGGACATGCGTGGCTCACCTTCCACCCAAGCTCCGCGTACTGCTCGTCGATGACCAGCCGCTGTTTCGGCGTGCGCTCGCCACGCTGATCAGCGCCCAGTTCGACATGACGGTTGTGGGGGAGGGCGAGAGCGGCCGGGACGCGCTGGAGAAGGTCCGCGCGCTGCATCCGGACCTTGTGGTGATGGACGTCAACATGCCCGGCACCTCGGGCGTGGACGGTGTGACTGCCATCCGCGGGGCCGGCATCACCACGCCAATCGTCATGCTCACCGTGTCCGAGGACGACGACGACCTGTTCAGCGCCATCAAGGCGGGCGCCAACGGGTACCTGCTCAAGAACGTGCGGCCGGAGCAGCTCTTTGAGGACATGCGCGGCGTCATGCGCGGCGAAGCGCCCATCGCCCCCGCGGTGGCGGGCAAGCTGCTCGAAGCACTGCGAACGGGCGGCATCCCGGTCCGGGGATCGGCGGCCCAGCCTGCTGCAGACTCCATCCTGACCCGGCGCGAGTCGGAGATCCTCCAGCTTGTCGCCAACGGCCTCTCCAACAAGGAGATCGCCAACGAGCTCACGATCACCGAGGGCACGGTGAAGAACCACGTGCACAACGCCCTTGAGAAGCTGCACCTGACCAACCGCGTCCAGGCCGCCGCCTACGCCGTTCGCCAGGGTTTTGCGCATCCGGAGAACTCGCGCGACTGACGGCTCCCGGAGACGGCTCCGGGTGGGTTGCGGCGCGGGTTGCGGCGCGGGTTGCGGCTGCGGGCCCGCCCTCAGCGACCGGTTTGGTCCACCCAGCGGCCCAACTGCGCAGTGTCTGCGCTGATTGGCTCGCCCAGCCGACCATCCGCGCGTTGCGGAGCTCTGGAGCGGTCTTCGACCGCGCAATTGGCCCTCGCCGTGGACCAGGTTGCACGCCCGCCGCGCAGTTGGGCCACGGGGTGGACCAAACTCAGTGACATGCCACGTTGCGCCCGCATGAGCTGACGCCGCCCCCCCGTGTCCACCGGTTGATAGGTCGCGGATCACCTAGATCTCCCACGCCCTATCCCGTCGGGTATACGCAAACGCGACAGCAGGTGTGCCCAGCGACGGATGGGCACACGGATTGGGGACACCTAGGATCGGCACTGCGGGAGGTGCCGTTCAACGTGCGCACCCGTCCGACGCGGGGAGCCGGATTTGTCACCGTTCGTGGTTCGCGTGCTGCTGCTTTACAGCCACCCGCTGATGGGTGAGGGTCTTGGTCGGATGCTGTCCGCCGAGCTTGGCATTGAGCTTGAATCAGCAGACATGAGCCAGCCTGAGGTTGTCTCGGCCGCATTGGCGCGCGAGCCCGAGGTGGTCATCATCGAAGAGGGCGGCCCTGTGGATGCGGCTGACGTCGTCCGTCGTTGCAAGGCCTCCGTCGTGCTGGACGTGGACATCACCACGTCGCGCGCCTGGTCGCTGCGCCGGGAGTCACTCTCCACGCGCCCGGACGACTTCCTCGCCTCGCTCCGCACCGCCGTCACCCGTGTCGTGGACAGCGGTGGCGGGTTTGACCCTGACCTGGATCTGCAGGCGGCAGGCGCCTAGCCTCGCGTTGGTCCTCGCGTCGGTCTAGCATGGGTGTCGATGGCCAGTTTCGACCCCGCCACCACACCAGTACCGCGCCGCCGCATGCTCCTGCTCATGGGCGTTGGCGCGCTGGCGGCCGGTGGTGGCCTGGGCGTGCTGCTGGAGGGCTGTGCCGGTCCGCCCGTGACCGTCAAGCTGACGGTGGATCCCGCAACGCTTGTCCCGGGCACGCCCACCGAGGTGCCGTTCACGCTCACTCGTTCTGGCGGCGACAGTCTCCCCGGCTCCACCTGGCTTGTGAAGCACAACGACGGCAGCATCACCGCCTTTGACCCGCGGTGCACCCACGCGCTCTGCCAGTACGGCTGGAACCCGGACGTTGCCAAGTTCAAGTGCAAGTGCCACGAGGGCACCTATGCGCTTGACGGCACGGTGCTGGCCGGCCCGCCGCCGCGTCCGCTTGGCCAGTTCCCGCTGCGCCTGGTGGGCGATGTGATTGAGGTTGACGTGCCGGGCGACTTCGCCACGCCCAAGGCGTCCCTCTAGCGTCTCGCCGGGCCGTCGGCTGGCAACGGCTTGCGGCACCCCCTGCCGTTCTACCTGCCGCACCGGGACCACTGGGGTCCGCTCGATACAGGTACCCGCCTTCGTGCGCGCGATGGCCTGTATCGCACTTCTATCCCCCGACGGATGGGAACGCGCACGCGTAAAGGCGACACTTTCGCTAGGTCGGCATGTCACATCCCGCCGGCCATGGGAGCAAGGGTGCCATTCATGTCTCGGGTCACGTCCCTGACCTCGATGCCGGAGAAGGAGCTGAACCGCTGGATACGGCGGATCGCGCTCCTCTTTGTCGTCCTACTCGTCGCCTTCGTCGCCTTCTATGCGGTCGACCGCTTCCGCATGCCGCAGCCGACGATCATTGACAAGCAGCTCGCAACGCTTGAAGACGCCGTTCGCGCCAACCCGGCCGACACCGTGTCCCGCGGCAAGCTGGCGGACCTCTACTACGCCGACAAGCGGTTCCAGGACGCCATCACGCAATACACAGCCCTGATCGACGTCAAGTCGGACGTGGAGCTGGCGTCGCTGGGTCGCGCCAACTGCTACATGCAGCTCAAGCAGTACGACCAGGCGGCCACTGACTTCCAGGTCGTGATCAAGATCGCCGCAACGGGCGAGATGGCCAACGTGGACCCCAACCTTGAGTCCGCCTACTACAACCTGGGTCTGGTGGCGCTCGCCAAGAATGACCCGAAGGTCGCCATCGACAACCTGAATCTGGCGCTCAAGATCACCCGGACCGATGCAGATGCACTGAACGCCATCGGCCAGGCCTACCTCGCCGACAACCAGCTGGACAAGGCGATCGAGAGCCTCCGCGGCGCAATCGCCCTGGTGCCCGCCGGCTGGGCGGACCCGTACCAGACGATGGCCAAGGCGTACACCGCCCAGGCCAAGCCGGAGCTCGCCACGTGGGCCAACGCCATGGCAATGCTGGAGTCCGGTGACTGGAGCGGCGCTGAGTCGCAGCTCAACACCCTGACCAGTGGCCCCGCCAAGGTGGAGGCCATGATCGGCCTCGGCATCCTGTACGAGCAGAAGGGCGACCTCGGCACTGCCGGCTCCTGGTACTCCAAGGCACTGGCCGCAGATCCCAGCAACATCGTCGCCCAGATGGGCCTCAAGCGCGCCGGTGGCACGGTGCCCAGCAACGCGCTGCCGAGCGCCACCCCGGGGGCAAGCTGATGTCCGCGTCCGAAGATCCCACCCCTGAGGGGGCCGTGACCCCCGAGGCGCCCGCCGCTGAGCCGCCCGCTGCCGCTCCGGCTGACGCTGAGACGCCCGCGGCAGCCGCCGCTGATGCAGCGGCCCCTGTCGTCCCAGTCGAGGAGAAGCGCCGCCGCAAGCTCATCCTGCTGCTGCTGCTCTCGCTCGCGTTCATCCTCCTGCTCGCCATCGCGATCTGGTACTTGATCTTCCGCCAGCCCATCAACGTGATCCCCCCGCCTCCCGGCGGGACCGTGATGCCCAATTACGTCACCTCGATCTACGGCGTCACGCGGCCGCTTGGCGCGGCAGTGACCGACGACGGCAGCCGGATCTTCATCGGCGAGACCGATGGCGACCGGATCGCCAAGGTGTTTGACAGCGGTGGTGCGCAGGTGGGCCTGCTCCAGCCGCCCGTCTCAACCGGCAGCAGCCACGTCCCGGTGTATCTCGCGCGCAACCCGGTCACCAACGAGATCTACGTCTCGGACCGGCCCACGGCCGCCATCTACGTCTACGACACCAGCGGCAACTACCTGCGCCAGCTGAACGTGCCACAGGGTCTCGACACCTGGGCGCCGCTCGGCCTGGCCTTCGATGCTGCCGGCAACCTCTACGTCACCAACGTCAACGCCAACCCGCAGGACGTGGTCAAGCTGGACGCGTCGGGCAAGGTCGTGCAGACATTCGGCACCAACGAGGGCATGTCGTTCCCCAACGGCGTGGCGGTCGACAGCAACGGCAACGTCTACGTCACCGACAGCAACAACGGTCGTCTGCTGGTCTACAGCGCGGACGGCACGCTGCAGGCGCAGGTCGGCCGTGGTGTCGGTGTCGGCAACCTCGGCCTGCCGCGCGGGGTCGCGATCACCAATACCGGTCAGGTCCTCGTGGCGGATGCCACCGGCCAGGCCATCGAGGTCTTCTCGGTCCTCAAGTCCGGTGAGAAGCGCCTCAACTTCCTGGGCAGCTTCGGTGCCGAGGGTGGCGCCGACGGCCAATTCGAATATCCCAACGGCCTGACGCTGGATGGCAGGGGACACATCTACATTGCCGACTCTGGCAACAAGCGCCTACAGGTCTGGAGCTACTGACATGCCGATGAAGCGAGGGAGGTGACACCGGCAGATCAACCGCCGCCTTGTTGGCGGCTCCCATCAACGAACACCGCAATTAGTGAGAGAAAGGAGGTAAGGCCAGTGAAGAAGCTCATGTTGCTTATTGCAGCAGGCTCTCTTTGGCTGTTCCTTGCCGCGATTCCTGCACTGGCGGATGGTGGACCCCACACGGTGGCGCAGAACTCCGGTGCCACTACCCTGACTGCCGACTCATGCGCCGGCTGCCATCGGGCCCACTCTGCCAAGGGTCAGTACATCCTCAAGTCCGCGACGGAAGAGGCCCTCTGCCTGAACTGCCACGGCGCAGACGGCACGGGCGCCTCCACCGACGTGGAGAGCGGCATCCAGTACAACATCAGCAGCGCGGTCCGGGGCGCCAATGTCCTGGGCGCACTGCGCGGCGGCGGCTTCCTTGACACCGCCATGGGCGGCGTCGGGCGGCTCGAAGTCACCACGGCCTACAAGTCCAAGGTGACCACCGACATCACGAGCGCTGGCGTCGTGAGCGGGCATGCGTCCACGTCGGCGCATATCCAGCTCGACACCGCCACGTTTAGTGA
>CAIXZV010000143.1 GCA_903924005.1 uncultured Chloroflexota bacterium
CGCAGCGGCATGCAGTGGTCCGACGGGACGCCTGCCACGTCCGCCGACGCCTGCTTCTCCTGGCAGCTGGCCATTGACGCGCACGCGGCCGGTGACACGATTGGCCTTGGGTACCTGGACCAGAACCTCAAGGACGCGGGCGTCACCAAGGTGGAGTGCCCAGACGCCCAGACGATGATCGCGTATACAGCGGACCAGTCAGACCGGGTCTTCCAGATCTACCTGCCCATCCTGCCCAAGCACATCTGGGGCAGCTACACGTATAAGACCATCGCCGATCAGAGCTTCAGCGCCCCGCTTGTGGGCACCGGGCCGTACACGCTTGCTGAGTGGAAGACCGGCCAGTACATGCGCTTCATGCGCAACCCGCACTACTGGGGCCCGAAGGGCTTTGAGGACGAGGTGGTCCTCCAGATCTTCAGCAGCACCGACACGATGGTGCAGGCTCTCCGCTCGGGCGACCTGGACTACGCGCGCGGTGTCAACGCCGCCCAGTTTGGCTCGCTCAAGACCCAGCCCGGCATGGTGGCCGTGGTGGGCGGCAGCAATGGCTGGACGCAGCTTGCGTTCAACACGTACGGCACCGGCACCGGCAAGACCATCAAGGGTGGCGGGCCTTCCACCAAGGCGCTCCTTGACCCCGCATTCCGCGATGCGCTGGGCTACGCAATTGACAAGAAGCTGCTGCTGGACCGAGTCCTTGGCGGCTACGGCGACATCGGCAACACCATCGTCCCCCCGATCATTGGCCAGTTCCACGTGGAGCCAACCACGCCGCGCACCTTCAGCATCGACATCGCCAAGCAGAAGCTCGACGCTGCGGGCTACCCGCTCGACGCCAAGGGCAAGCGCCTCGACAAGCAGGGCAAGCCCATCGTGCTGCGCCTTGTCATGCCGGACTCGGACGAGAACTACGCCAAGGCGGCCGAGTTTGTGAAGGACTGGTACGGCCAGCTGGGCATCGATGTCCAGACGGGGATCTACGACAGCGGCACCCTCACGGACATGCTCCTGCCCCCGGAGGCCGGCGGCAAGGGCAACCTTGCCAAGTACGACATCGAGCTGTGGGCGTGGGCCGGCAACCCGGACCCCAACACGCTGCTTGCGATCTTCCGGTGCGACCAGATCGGCAACATGTCGGACAGCAACTACTGCAATCCGGCCTACGACGCCATGTTTGACCAGGAGTCCAAGCTTTCGGGCGATGCCCGCAAGGCGGTGCTGGCGCAGATGCAGAACCTGATCTACGACCAGGCCGTGTACGACATCCTCTATTACGACGCCAACCTGGACGTCTACCGCACCGACAGGTTTGCGGGCTGGTCCAACATGCCGGCCAACGGGCAGCCGCTGTTCAGCTACGGCACCCGCAACTACACGATGCTCACGGACGCAACCGCCGTTCCCACGCCTGGCCCAACGGCCACGGCCGGTCCGTCGGGCGCCGCAACGCCGGCTCCGTCGTCGGCCCCCAGCGCCTCGCCTGCCCCGGGCTCGTCGGGCGACGGTGGCGGCGGCACGGCGCCCATCCTGGCGGTGGTCGGCGTGGCGCTGGTCGTCATCGGTGTTGCGCTCGTGCTGCGTCGCCGGAGTTCGCCCAAGGACGAGGAGGAGTGACCCGCAGCTCGGCGCATTCCGTGCGCCTGAACGCTGAGGTTGAGCGGCCCAGGTGAGCGCGCGCTACCTGGGCCAGCGGCTCCTGCAGGCGATCGTGACCATCGCCGCGATTGTGCTGCTCAACTTCCTGCTGTTCCGGCTCATGCCCGGATCGCCGGAGCGGATCCTGCTGCGCAACCCCAACCTCTCCCAGCAAGTGGTGGAGGCAACCCGGGCGCGCTGGGGTCTGGACAAGCCGTTGATCCCTGACCAACTGGTGAGCTACATCGGCTCCACGCTGGAAGGGGACCTGGGCTACTCGTTCAAGTTCCGCGGCCAGCCTGTCACATCGGTGATTGCGGACAGGGTTGGCCCAACGCTGCTGCTGGTGGGGCTGGGCGAGCTGATCTCGGCCATCGTGGGCATCGCCATCGGCGCGTATGCCGGCTGGCGGCGCGGCGGGCTGGTGGACCGCGTGGGCAGCGGCGTGAGCCTTGTCCTGTACTCCATGCCGTACTTCGTGATCGGCATGCCGCTGATCGTGATTTTTGCGGCGGGTCTTGGGTGGTTCCCCACGTCCGGCATGACCTCTGTCGGCGGGGGAGACCGCCCGTTCCCGGACAACATCATCGACTTGGCGCGCCACCTCGCGCTGCCGCTCGCCACGGTCTCGCTGGGGCTGATTGGCCAGTACTCCATCCTCATGCGCTCGTCGATCATCGAGACGCGCTCAGAGGACTACATCACCACAGCCCGCGCCAAGGGTCTGCGCGACGGGCGGGTCCTGCGCGCCCACGCGTTCCCAAACGCCATGCTGCCGATGGTGACGCTGATTGCCATCAACCTTGGCTACGTGATTGGCGGGGCCATCACGGCCGAGATCGTGTTCTCCTGGCCGGGTCTCGGCACACTCACCGTGACAGCGCTTCAGGCACGTGACTACCCGGTGCTGCAGGGGATCTTCCTGCTTGTCGCCGTGTCGGTGGTGGTGGCCAACCTTGCGGCCGACATCATCTACGGCATGCTTGACCCGAGGGTGCGCCGATGAGCGCCGCTCGCGCCTCGGGCAGCCGCTGGCGTCTCCGGGCGGCCCAGCTCCGCGCGTTTGCCGTCCGGTACGCCGGTCGCGCAGACGGCATGATCGGGCTGGTGGTGCTTGTCTTCTTCGGCATTCTGGCGCTGGCGCCGGAGCTGTTTGTTGGGCCGCTGGAGACCGCAACCCGGGCGAGCGCCCATGCGTTTGACGCTCCGTCCGCGCAGCACCTCTTTGGCGCAGACGATCTTGGCCGAGACATCCTCAACCGCACCGTCCACGGTGCCCGGATCTCCATGACCATCGGCCTGATGGCAACCGTGATCACGCTGGTCTTTGGCGTGGTTCTGGGGCTGGTGGCAGGCTACTCGGGCGGAATGGTGGACAACCTGCTCATGCGCGTGGCGGACTTCTTCCTGGTCCTGCCCACGTTTGTCCTGGCGCTGATCCTGGCGCCGGTCCTCATTGAGGTGGTGGGCGCTGACGCCGAGGTGATGGGCATCCGCGCCACGCTGCTGGTGATCATCGTGGTCATCGGCATCACCAGCTGGGCTGCTACCGCGCGGATCATCCGTAGCCAAACGCTGTCGCTCAAGGAGCGGATGTTTGTGGACCGGGCACGCGTGGTGGGCGTTGGCCCGGGGCGGATCATCCTGCGCCACATCCTGCCAAACGTGATGAACCTGATCGTCGCAAACGCGGTCCTGACCTTTGCATCGGCCGTCCTGACTGAGACCACGCTCTCGTTCATCGGTCTCGGCGACCCGTTCCAGCCCTCATGGGGCCAGATCCTCAACGGCGCGCAGGATTCGGGCGCCGCCGGTCTTGGCGCATGGTGGGTGATCGCGCCGCCCGCCGTCAGCGTGGTGCTGGTGATCCTGGCGTTCACGTTGATGGGCAACGCGCTTGACGACCTGCTCAACCCCAAGTCCAGGGTCCGCCGATGACCGCCGAGATCCGCGGCCGTCGCCAGTGGCCCCTGCCCAAGCAGGCCGATCCCAGCGCTCCGCTGCTCAAGGTGGAGAACCTGCAGACGCATTTCCAGCTGGGCCGCGGCTGGGTGAAGGCCGTGGACGGCGTCTCGTTTGGGCTGGACGACGGCGAGGCGCTGGGGCTGGTGGGGGAGTCCGGCTGCGGCAAGACCACCACGGCGCTCTCGCTGGTGCGGCTGCTGCCGTCCAACGGGAAGATCCGCGGCGGCAGCGTGGAGCTCTTTGGCATTGACCTTGTGCCCAAGACCGATCGCCAGCTTGACCGCTATCGATGGCGCGAGATCAGCATCGTCTTCCAGGGCGCCATGAACGCGCTCAACCCGGTGGTCCAGGTGCGCCGCCAGATTGCGGAGCCCGTCCAGTACCGGCTGAACCAGTCCGAGTCCGCCTCGCTCAAGCGCGCCGACGAGCTGCTCGACATGGTGGGCATCCCCAGCCGGCGGCTTGGCGCCTACCCGCACGAGCTCTCGGGCGGCATGCGCCAGCGCGCGATGATCGCCATGGCGCTTGCGTGCGATCCGGCCATCGTCATCGGTGACGAGCCCACCACGGCGCTTGACGCCATGGTCCAGGCGCAGATCCTGGTCCTGCTGGAGCAGCTGCGCCGGGACCTTGGCCTGTCGCTGATCCTCATCACGCACGACCTGTCCGTGGTGGCCGAAACATGTGACCGGGTCCTGGTGATGTACGCGGGCCGGGTGGCCGAAGAGGGGCCGGTCAGCCGCGTCTTCACGGAGCCGCGCCACCCGTACACGCGCAAGCTGCTGGGCGCGTTCCCAAACATCCGCTCTGACCGCCGGACGCTGGAGACCATCCCGGGTGAGCCGCCGGATCTTGTGAACCCGCCCGCCGGCTGCCGGTTTGCGCCACGGTGCGCGCAGGCGATGCCCGTGTGCTCGGGGACGCCGCCGCCAGAAGTGTCCTTCGACGATGGCGTGCGCGTGGCCTGCCACCTCTTTGGGACGACGGCATGAGCGGGCCGACGACATGAGCGAGCTGCTGCGCCTGACGGGGCTCAAGGTGCACTTCGCCGGCCGCGGTGGACTGCTGGACGCCCTCCTCCGTCGGCCCCCGCGTGTTGTCCGCGCGGTGGATGGGATTGACCTCACCATTGAGCGCGGCGAGGTGCTTGCCCTTGTGGGCGAGTCAGGCTCCGGCAAGACCACCACGGGGCGGGTCATCGTCAAACTCACACGGCAGACCGGCGGGACAATCGTCTTTGACGGGCAGGACGTGTCGCGGCTGTGGGGCACGCGGAAGCTGCGCGAGTACCGGCGCCGGGTCCAGTTCATCTTCCAGGACCCGTACGAGACGCTGGATCCCAAGCAGACCATCCACGACTTTGTGGCTGAGCCGCTGGAGGTCAACAGCGTTGGAAAGACCGCCGCAGAGCGCGACGCGCTGATCCTCGCGGCGCTGGACACCGCGGGTCTCCGGCCGGCGGAGGACTTCGCCTATCGGTACCCGCACGAGCTTTCGGGCGGCCAGCGCCAGCGTGCGGTCATCGCCGGCGCCCTGGTGCTCAACCCGCAGCTGGTGGTGGCGGACGAGCCCGTCTCGATGCTGGACGTGTCCATCCGGACCGAGCTGCTGCACCTGATGCTGGATCTGCGCCGCGAGCGGGACCTGACGTACCTGTTCATCACGCACGATCTGTCGCTGGCCTGGGTGATCGCGGACCGGATCGCGGTGATGTACCTGGGCAAGATCATGGAGATTGGCCCGGCGGAACTCGTCATCAATGCGGCCCGCCACCCGTATACGGCCGCACTTGTATCCGTTGCGCCGTCGCCGGAGCCGCCGGCCGCCGGCGAGCGCGCCAAGCGCACCATCCTTGTGGGCGAGACGCCTGATGCTGCCGCCATCCCGCCGGGCTGCCGCTTCCACACGCGCTGTCCGATGGTGTTTGACCGCTGCCGAACCGACGAGCCGCAGCTCATCGATGTGGGTGGCGGGCAGTCCGCGGCGTGCTGGCTAGCTGAGCGACCGGCGTCCGCCTAGCCGGTCCCGGGCTGGCACCCACGGGTGACCCGCCGTCAGGGCAGGATCAGCCGATAAGCGGCGTCGTTGCCCACCGCCCAGCCCACACCGCCTGCAACAAAGAAGTACGGGTCGGCTTTGTCGGCGGTCGCGACGGCGGGCATGGCGACTGGCCCGGCCGCCGGTGAGCCGTTCTGGTCAAGCAGCTGGTAGGTGCCGTCGTCGAGCTTCGCCCAAAGTTCGCCATCGAGGACACGCGTCCGGTCGGTGAAGGCGGCGGTCGCCGGGGCCGGAGCGCCGTCCTCGGGGCTTACGGGCTGGAGGCCCTGCCGCCACGGGTCTGACGTGGTGCTGAGCAGCCGGCACCGGCCGTCCACCACCGTGGGGCCGAGGACACCGTCGGCGATGACCGGCCACTCGCCAAGACGCTGCCCGGTCCCGGGGTCCACCATGGTCACGACGGTGACGTCTGGCGCCTTGAGGCCCACCAGCGTCCGCACCACCCACAGCCGCCCGCACCCCACGACCGGCGTCCCGGCGATTGGCCATCGGGCTACAACCCGACCGGTCGCCGCGTCGACCCTGGCGAGCGTTCCGTTGCCCGTCCCGTTCTCGAAGCCGGGCACGAACACCGCGCCGAACCCGGCCGCAATCGGTCCGCCAACCTCGACCTTCGTTGTCCTGGCCCGGTGGGTGTGCAGGTCCAGCCTCGTGAGCGTGTTCGCGCCGGCGTACGTGCGGGAGCCATCCCCGCTGTCATTCGCCACCCAGACCGCAAGGTCCGCGATGGCCATCGAGCCGGGCGACTCGCCGATCGGGTACTTCGCCTGCACGTGCACATCGGCCGCGTCGAGGCGGAGCAGCCACCCGTTTGGCGATGCGTAGAACGGGATCCACAGCGAGTCGAAGGCGTAGATGGCCGCCGCGGCATTCGGGAGCGCGCCCGGCAGGCGATATGGGAGGGCCAACAGGACGTGGGCCTCAGTCGGCGGCATCGCCGAGGCTGACGGCACGGGCGACGGGGACGCGGACGTCGACGGCGACGCGATGGCTGCCGGGGATGCTGTGGGCACTGGCGACAGCGACGGCGACGGATTGACCGGCGCTGGTCCGCAAGCCGCCACGGCGATCACGAAGGCGAGGAGAAGGCGGCCCTTACTCATCCTGAGTCCCCCCACAAATACCTGGTGTCGCCCCGCGGTTCACGCTTCTGCCCGAGCGTGTTGCCGGTCTGGCCACTCGCTGAACCCGTGTTCTCGAAGCAGGGCGGCCATCCGCTCGTCCATCACGTCCTCGAAGCGCTCGGGCCGGCGCATCGCCAGCTCCGGATTGCGGCGAGCCGCTGCCAGCAGCTCCTCGCGGTGGGCCGTCGGCATCGTCGGCCAAAGCGCGAGCGTGGCCGCCCCCAATCGCGAGACGTTGTCGCCGAGGCCCTGTCGATCCAGCATTGCCCAAAGCCGGATCGACGCGACCCAGCGCTCGTAGGCACGCCTGACCGCGCGCTGCATCGGCGGCTCAGCGGCGAGCCGATCGAGGAGCTCCTGCTCGAAGGGCGACTCAGGCGGCATTCGACCGAGCCTTCTCGAGCGCCGCGGCGATGCCCAGCCGGGCGGACCACCCGGTCATGTACGCCCAGTCAAGCTGCCGACCGGAGCTCAGCAACTGGTGCACATCCCTGCCCTGCAGGCCGTCGAGTGCACCCTCGCTCCACTCGAGCTTCGCAAGCAAGAGGTCCTCGAGGGTGGACACCCACACTTCGCCGAGCTCAACGTCCACCATGCGAACGCGCCTGGAGAGGGCCTCTGCGCCCCACGGATCCGGCTTGCGGATCATGAGATCGGCCTTTCCTGCTCCTGTCACCCAGATGGCCGAACCCATCCATCGGTGCGGCGTGTCGAGAAGCGTCGCGACGAGGTAGGCGGGCTCGAAGGCGGGGCGGAGTACCCGGTCGTACCAGCTCGGGTCGATGCCGAGAACAAAGTCGATGTGGTTGGTCTGGCGAAAGCCCATGCCGTGGATGGCCATGGCGTCCGAGCCGGTGACGAAGTACGGAACTCCAAGGCGCTCGAGGCGCGCCACCGAATCATGTCGAACGCTCGTCATGCGACCGCCTGTCTTGTACTTTCGCGGCCCGCGCCGATCACCGCAATTCTCCGCTCCGGCTGGCCATGACGCAACGAGTCCCGCCACGGTTGGCTAGCCGCGAAGCCTGGCGCCTGACGGGTCGTACGGGACCTGGGGCAGGATCCGGGCGGTCCGCCGCTCGCCGTCTACGTCCACGCCAAGTGCTGGCTGCGCCTCAGCGATGTCGGCGGCGACGTAGCCCAGCGCCAAGCTTATGCCCACGTGGTGGCCATAGGCGCCCGAGGTGACCTCGCCCACCAGCCGCCCGTCATGCCAGATAGCGTTGTCCTTGGCGGCATCGGTATCGGCCGCGTCAACGTGGAGCAGCACCAGCCGTCGCGTCGGGCCGAGCCCCCGGGCCGTCTGCTTCGCGGCGTGGCGGCCGGTGAAGTCGCCCTTGTCCAGCGCGACAAAGCGGTCCAGCCCGCATTCCGCAGGCGTCACGTCCTGGCGGTACTCGGCCGACCAGATGGCGTAGCCCTTCTCCAGGCGGAGACTGTCGAGCGCCCGGTCCCCGATGAGCCGCAAGCCGTGGGGCCGGCCGGCGGCAAGGAGCTCGTGCAGGAGCGCGCGGTGGCTGGCCACCGGCACGGCGATCTCGTAGCCAAGCTCGCCGGTGAGCGATATGCGGCCCACCACGGCATCGGCCGCGCCAACGCGCATGGGCCGTACGCCAAGGAACGGCAGCCCGGCGTTGGACACGTCGTCGGCGGTCATGGCCGCCAGGATCTCCCGCGACGCCGGCCCCGTGACCGCGAAGCCCATCATCTCGGCCGTCAGGTTGCGCAGCGTCACGCCCGCGGCCGGCAGCGACGAGCGGAACCAGCGCATGTGCCAGTCCTGCAGGTAGTAGGAGCCCGTCAGCCAGAAGCGGTCCGCGGCCAGCCGCGCCACGGTGAGGTCGCCCATCAGCAGACCGGTCTTGCCCAGCATCGGCGCCAGGCGGATGCGGCCAACCCCGGGCAGACGCGCCGCGAGCAGGTGGTCCAGCCAGGCCTCGGCGCCCGGTCCGGACACCTCGTAGCGCGCGTACTGGGCAATCTCAAAGGCGCCGGCCGCCAACCGGACCGCGGCCACCTCTTGCGCCACGATGGGCTCCGCGTTGGAGCGCCCAAAGGTGGCGGTCTCCATGAAGTCCGGGCTGGGCGCGAAGTACAGCGGCACCTCCAGCCCCCAGTTCACCGTGTGGCGCGCGCCGGCCGCCAGCAGGTCCTCGTACGCTGGGGTGGTGGTGAGCGGCCGACCGGCGGGGAGCTGCTCGTTGGGGTAGGCGATGAGGAAGCGGCGCGCGTAGAACTGGCCGGTCATCGCGCGCAGGTAGCCGTCGTCCGCCGCAAACCCGCCAAAGCGCGCGGGATCCATGCCAAACGCGTCCAGTCCGGGTTCGCCATCGGCAATCCAGTTGGCCAGCACCAGGCCCACACCCGCGCTCTGCGAGAACCCGGCAAAGACGCCGCACGCCGCCCAGTAGCCCGGCAGCCCCGCATATGGCCCCACCAGCGGGTTGCCGTCCGGCGTGCACGTGAAGGCGCCGCAGACCCAGCGCCGAATGCCCGCGGTCTCCAGCACCGGGAAGCGCTCGTAGGCAAACGCAAGCTCGGGCGCGATCCGGTCAAGGTCGGTGGGCAGCAGCGTCATGCCGAAGTCCCACGGGGCGCCGTCCACGGCCCAGTGCGCGGGGTGCTGCTCGTAGACGCCCAGCAGGAGCCCGTTGCCCTCGCGCTGGAGATAGGTGAACCCCTCAAGATCCGTGACGGCGGGCATGAGCCCCTTGATCGCCGCCACCTGCGGGATCTCGTCGGTCACCAGGTAGTGGTGCGCCAGCGGCACCAGCGGGTGGTCCACGCCCACCATGCGGCCGATGCGCCGCGCCCAGAGGCCGCCCGCGTTCACCACGTGCTGCGCGGTGACGATGCCCTGCTCGGTCTCCACGTCCCAGTCGCCATCGGCCCGCCGCCGCAGCCCCGTCACGCGGTTGCCCGTCACGATGTCCACGCCCCTGGCCCGGGCCGCCGCGCCGTAGGCGTACACCGCGCCGCTGGAGTCGAGGTTGCCCTCGTCCGGGTCAAACAGGGCGCCGTAGAGCCCGGCCGGGTTCACCACGGGGACCATCTCGGCGGCCTCGGCCGGGCTCAACAGCCGCGCGCCGTCGTGGCCGTGGGCGCGCAGGTGCGCCAGTTCCGTCTTCAGCCAGCGCCAGCGTTCCGAGGTGCCCGCGAGCTCGATGCCGCCGGACATCTTCAGCCCGATCGCCTGGCCGCTTTCCGCCTCGATCTTGGGGTACTGCTCGATGGTGTAGCGCTGGAGCGCGGCGATCCGCGTATCCGCGTTGATCGCGTGGAACCCACCCGCGGCATGCCAGGAGGAGCCGGCGGTGAGCCGGTCGCGCTCAATGAGGCCCACGTCCGTGATGCCCCTGCGCGCCAGGTGGTACGCCACGCTGACGCCCACGATCCCGCCGCCGATCACGACAACCCGGTACTGGCTCCTCATAGCCGTCGATTATGCGGGTGCGGCTCCGCCCTCCGGCGTCTATCGTGGCGCCATGCCCGATGACACCACCGCGCCGCGCCGCCGCCACACGCGCCGGACGACGGGCGGGATCCCCCAGCCGCCGTGGCGGCGCCTGATCAACCCGTATCGGCCGCTGGAGATCCTCTCGGCCGACCAGGTGGAGACCATCCACCACGCGTCGCTGACGATCCTGCGCGACATCGGCGTGGAGGTCCTTGGCGGCCGGGCGCTGGACCTGTGTACGGCGGCCGGCGCGCGCGTGGAGCGGGCGGGTGGCGCCCGGGGCGTTGGGGGCCGCGTCCGGCTGGACCCGGCGCAGGTTGACGTGCTGGTGGCGCTGGCCCCGTCGCGCTTTGAGCTCCACGCCCGCAACCCGGAGCGCAACCTCGTCTTCGGCGAGCGGCATCTGGTCTTTGGCGCGGTGGGCGGTCCGGCGTTTGTCACGGATCTTGACCGCGGCCGACGAGCCGGGACAGCCGCCGACTTCGACGCCTTTGTGCGCGTCATCGGCAGCCTCGACATCATCCACCAGGAGGGCGGCGGCCCCCTGGAGCCCATGGATCTGCCGGTCGTAACACGCCATCTCGACATGTACCGCACGCTGGCGACGCTGCTGGACAAGACCTGGCAGTGCCTTGGGTCGGGACGGACGGTGGTGGACGATGCCCTTGAGATGGTCTGCCTCACCCGCGGTGTGGGCCGCGAGGAGCTGCTGGCGCGGCCAAGCCTGATGACCATCATCAACTCCAACTCGCCGCTGCGGCTGGACGGGCCGATGTCGGACGGGCTCATCGAGATGGCGACCTTTGGGCAGCCCGTGGTGGTCACGCCGTTTACGCTGGCCGGTGCCATGACGCCGGCAACCCTGGCGGGGGCGCTGGCCCAGCAGAACGCCGAGGCGCTGTTCATGATCGCCCTGGCGCAGATCGCCCGGCCCGGCGCGCCCGTGGTCTATGGCGGCTTTACGTCCAACGTGGACATGCGGACGGGCTCGCCCGCGTTTGGCACACCGGAGTACGTGAAGGCTGCCATCGCCACCGGGCAGCTGGCCCGTCGCTGCGGGCTGCCGCACCGCTCGTCCAACGTCACGGGTGCGGCCGTGGTGGACGCCCAGGCGGCCTATGAGAGCCAGATGTCCATCTGGGGCTCGGTGATGGCCGGGGCAAGCCTGCTGTACCAGGGCGCGGGCTGGCTGGAGGGCGGGCTGACGGCGTCCTTTGAGAAGCTGATCCTTGACGCGGAGATGCTCGCGCAGATGGCCGAGGTCCTGACGCCGTTCCCCGTGGACGACGACGCGCTGGGTCTGTCGTCCATCGCGGAGGTTGGGCCGGGCGGCCACTTCTTTGGCACGGCGCACACCCTGGAGCGATACGAGACCGCCTTCTACCAGCCGATGTTGTCTGACTGGCGCCCGTTTGAGACGTGGCAGGAGGACGGGGCGCGCACCGCCACCGAGCGCGCGAACCGGATCTGGAAGCAGCTGCTGGCCGAGTACGAGCCGCCGCCGCTGGCGTCTGGGGTGGGTGAGGCGCTTGACGCGTTTGTGGCGCGGCGGAAGCGGGAGATCGAGGCCAACCCGGGCTGAGGCGCTGAGGGCATGGCGCACGTCGCGCACGTGCAGCCCGTCGCGACGTTCCCCATCCTGCTGCTTGGTCTCGCCATGGCGATCTTGGCGGGCGCCTCGTTGCGCCCGGCGGTCCCGCGGGTGAAGGGTTCCGCGACGCGACGTTTCACCCTTCTGGCGCGGCGTCTGTTCCGTGTCGGGGGAGTCCATGAAACAAACCGTGCGCGGGACGGGTGGAGCGTCCCGCGACCTAACTGTTCACCATTCACGCGGCTGGGCGCAGCACACGGCCCTGACGCCGCCGCCGCGTCTGCGATCATGACCGCATGGGACGCATCCACCCGGCTGGCTCCGCAGAACTCCCCAAGACCGCTGACGTCGTGGTCATCGGCGGGGGCATCGCGGGCGCCACGGACGCCTTCTTCCTTGGCCGCCACGGGTTCAACGCCGTGGTCCTGGAGCGGGCGCCGCAGCTGGCCTCGCTGACCACATCGCAGGCCGTCGCCTGCTTCCGCGCCCAGTGGGACGACCCGGACTACGCAGCCCTGGTGCTGCCAAGCATCGCGTTCTACGAGGCGTTCGAGGCCGAGACGGGGCTGCGCGACTGGCCCATCGGGCTTCGGCAGCAGGGCTGGGTGTTCCTGACATCGGCCGCCGACGGCCCGGCCACGCTTGGCCGCTTTGTCGAGGCAACGCGCAACTTCGGCGTCGGGGACAGCGAGCTCCTCACGGGCGACGAGATCCAGCGGCGCTTCCCCTGGGTTTCCGAGCGGATGACCGCCGCCAGCTACCGGGCGCGCGACGGCTGGGTCTCGCCCTACGAGGTGGTCCACGGGCTGGCACGCGCCGCGGCCAACGCGGAGATCTACCTGGGCACGGCGGCGGTTGAGATCCTCACGGACGGTGACGGCGGGCACGTGACCGGCGTCCGAACGCCGGCTGGAACCATCGCCACAGAGCGCGTCGTCATCGCTGCCGGTCCTTTCGCCAAGCGTCTTGCCGCCACGGCGGGTCTGGACCTGCCGGTCACGATGGTCCGCCACCACCGCGCGATGGTGGCCCCGCAGCCCGAGATCCCAGCTTTTGGGCCGATGACGCTTGACACCGACACGCACGCCTACTGGCGGCCCGAGGGCGGCGGCGCCTTCCTGGGCATGGGTCAGGACGAGCCCGGCAGCGAGCCGGTGGATCCGGTGCCTACGGACTGGACGTTTCCCGCGGTTGTGATGGACGCGGCCAGCCAGGCCGTGCCCTTCTGGGCGACGATCGCTGACCGGCTCACGAGCGCCGAGATCAGCCTGGCCGCCGGTCAGTACACATGCACGGCCGACGGGCGCCCCTTCATTGGCAGCGCCGGGTCCGCCGGCCCCAACGGCCTCTACCTGCACACGGGCGACAACGGGTGGGGGATCGAGGGCGGGCCGGAGTCCGGCCGGCGTCTCGCGGCCATCGTGGCCGGGGAGGCACCGGACGACGAGCGCAACCCATATCGGCTCACCAGAGCCACAGCCGCAGCGGACGCGGCCCGAACCACGACATACTGACGCCCATGACCATCCGCCCGCTCCGTCTGCTTACCCGCAACATCGAGGCGCCGCTGCTCTTCGAGACGTTCTTCGTTGCGGCCGTGGCGTCGTTTCTGGGCATCCGCTGGTTCCTGGCGGCCACGGGCTATCCCAAGATTGGGTCCAACGGCCTCCACATCGCGCACATGCTCTGGGGCGGACTGCTCCTCCTGCTGGCCGTGCTACTCCTGATCGGGTTTCTTGACCGCGCCATGAGCCACACGGCCACCGCCATCGCAGGCTTTGGCTTTGGCACCTTCATCGACGAGATTGGCAAGTTCGTCACCTCCGACAACGACTACTTCTACCGCCCCTCGATTGCGCTGATCTACGGCGTCTTCGTCCTGGTGTTTCTGGTGTCACGGATGCTGGTGGGCCAGCGCAAGCTCAGCTCTGACGAGGCGCTGGCCAACGCGCTCTCGCTCATGTCGGGAGCGCCGGTCAAGGGGCTTGAGCAAGATGACCGGCTGCGCATCGCCGAACTGCTTGCCCTGGCCGACCCGGCCGACCCGCGGACGCGCGCCGCCACCCGCTATCTCGCCGCGATCCCGGCAATCCCGGACCACGACAACATCATCGAGATTGCGAAGGGTCGCCTTGCGGCCGTGTACACCCGCGTGATGGCCGTGTCATGGGCGGACGAGGCGCTGATCGTCATCGTGCTGGTGTACACCGTGCTGGCCGTGGCGGGCGTCACGTTTGTGGCGTCGCTGCTGCCGGCGAACGACACGGCGGGTCTGGCGGGCGCCTTTGCCGCCCAGGTGGGCTCCACGCTTGCCGGGGCGCTGCTGGTGGCGATTGGCGTGGTCTCGCTGCGCCGCTCGCGCGTCACGGCGTACCACTGGTTCCAGCGCGGGCTGCTGGTCTGGATCCTCGTGACCCAGGTGTTTGTCTTCTACAGCTCGCAGTTTGGCGGTCTTGGCGGTCTCGCCATCGACCTCATGGCCTACGGCAGCCTGCGCTATGCCATCCGCCTGGAGCGGGCGGCCCAGCGCGCGAAGGCCGGCGTTCATGTGGACAACCCGCCCGACGACGAGTAGACGCTCCGGCGGTCGTGCGCCGTCCGGCGGCTAGAAACGCGCCCCAGCGACCGGCTGGTCGCGCCCCCTGGAGGTTGTGTGGCCCTTCCGCATGTGGTGAGCGTGACCGGACCCGTGCCGCCTGAGCGGCTTGGCGTTGTGGATGCCCACGACCATCTGCTCCTTGACTCGCCCGCGCTCAAGAACCAGGAGATCACCGACACAGCCAAATCGATCCAAGAGGTTGAGGACGGGCGCGCCACGGGGATTGGCACGATCGTCGAGATGACGCCCATTGGGCTTGGCCGCAACCCTGCGGGTCTGCGCGCTATCGCGCAGGCAACCGGCGTGGTGATCGTGGCGACGTCGGGCTACCACCGTGACGCGCACTACCCGGCGGGTCACTGGGTGTACGACGCCACCGTTGAGGTCCTCGCGGACCGCATCGAGACGGACCTGCGCAGCGGCATGCACCCGTCGGACTGGATTGATCCGTCGCTGCCGCTTGACGCTGCGCGCGCCGGGGTGATCAAGGGCGGCGCCTCCTACCACCGGATCAGCCGTGCGGAACGGCGCAGACTCGAGGCCATCGGCGGCGCGAGCGCGCGGACGGGCGCCCCAATCCTGGTCCACTCGGAGGTTGGCACCGCCGCGCACGAGATCGTGGATCTGCTGCTGGGAGCCGGTGCTGCGGTCAACCGGATCGCGCTTGCGCACCTCGACCGCAACCCGGACGCGGAGCTCCACGCCGAGATCGCCGCCCGCGGCGTCACGCTTGAGTACGACACGATCGGCCGGACCAAGTACCACCCTGACAGCGTGGTGCTTGACCTGATTGAGGCCGTTGCGGCAGCGGGTCATCTTGACCGGATTGTGCTTGGCCTTGATCTGGGGCTTCGCGACTACCTGCGGGCGTACGAGGGCGGGCCCGGCCTGCGGTACCTGATGACAGCGTTTGCGCCAAGGCTCCGGCGCCGGCTTGGCGACGCCGGTGCGGAGCGCATCCTCGTGGCCAACCCGGCCAGGTTTTTCGCCATCGCGGGCGAGGGCGCGGCGTGACTGACCGGTATGACGTCATGGTCATCGGTGCAGGGTCTGCGGGTGCAGCTGCGGCCATCAGCGCTGCGCGGTCCGGCGCGCGCACGCTGCTCGTCGACCGGCTGGCGTTCATGGGCGGCACCTCAACGGCCGTGCTGGACACGTTCTACGCGTTCTACACACCGGGCGAGCGGCCGCGCAGGGTTGTCGGCGGGCTTGGCTGGGAGGTTGCGCAGCGGCTCACCGCCGACGGTGTGGCGTTTGAGCGGCCAAACACCTACGGCGCCGGGACCGGTGTCACGTACGACGCAGAGGCCCTGAAGGTCCTGTGGGAGCGGCTTGCCGAGGACGCCGGCGTGGAGCTGCTGCTCCACACGTGGGCAACGGGTGTCCGCGTGGACGACGCGCGGCGGCTAACCGCGATCCGCCTCTGGAACAAGGGCGGCGAGCGCTGGGTGGACGCGGCCGCGTTTGTGGACGCGTCGGGCGATGCCGATGTGTCCGCGATGGCGGGCGTTCCCCACGATGACGCACGGTCTGGCGAGACGGTCCAGTCGCTCTCGACGCTGTTCAAGGTTGCCAATGTGGACCTGGACCGCGCGAAGGCGGTGCCGAAGGCCGAACTCTGGGAGCGCATGCGCACGGCTGTGGCGTCGGGCGAGTACCGGCTGCCGCGGATTGAGGGGTCCTGGCACAGGACGCCGTATGAGGGTGTCGCGCTGATCCACATGACCCGGATCCCCAACGTGGACGCCACCAACCCCGAGCAGCTCACGCGCGCCGAGGTTGAGGGACGTCGCCAGGTGCAGGAGTACCACCGCTTCCTGCGCGACCGGGTGCCCGGGTTTGAGCGGGCGGTCATCGTGGCAACCAGCCCGGCCATCGGCGTGCGGGAAAGCCGCCGCGTCCACGGGGACTACCGGCTCACGCGTGACGATGTGCTTGGCGGGCGCCGATTCAACGACGAGATTGCGCTCTGCGGCGCCCCAATCGAGGACCACCACGCGGGCGGCGACACGGACTGGCGCTACGTGGCCGAGGGTGGTGTCTACGGCATCCCGTACCGCACGCTCCTGCCGTCCGCCATCGAGGGTCTGCTTGTGGCCGGCCGCTGCTTCTCCGCAACCCACGACGCCCACGCGTCCGCCCGGTCGATGGCCACCTGCATGGCAATGGGGGAAGCTGCCGGGATCGCCGCGGCACTCGCCTCGTCTGCCGGCGCCACGCCCCGGTCCATCGATGCCGCGCAGGTACGCGAACGCCTGGCCGCCGGCGGCGCGCTCCTCAACCCGCTTGCGGCTGTGGGGTCCCGCGCATGAGCCCCGATCCTGCCAACCGCCCGTCTGCGCGCGCCCGGTTTGCGGGTCGCGGCGTCCTGGTGACGGGCTCCACCGGCATGGGCGGGTCGGCCGCGAAGGCACTCGCCGCGGAAGGCGCCCATGTCTTTGTGATCGCCCGTGACCCGGAGCGCCTCGCGGAGCTTGCAGCCGTGATTGGGGCGGCGGGCGGGCGCTGCACCACGCACTCGGCTGACGTGCGCGATGAGGGGGCGGTGGGGGAGGCCTTCTCCGCGGCGCTCCGCGCCCTCCCGCGTCTCGACGCCGTCTACAGCGTGGCCGGGATCAGCGGCAGGCGCTTTGGCGACGGCCCGCTCCACGAGGCCACACTCGATGGCTGGGAAGCTGTCATGGGCGCCAACGCCACAAGCCAGTTTCTCGTCGTGCGCGCAGCCGTCCGCCAGATGCTTGCGCAGGCGGCCGATGCCAACGGTTTGCGGGGCTCCATCCTCACCATGTCAAGCACCCTCGTGGCACACCCGGCGCCCGCGTTCTTTGCCACCCACGGGTATGCCGCAAGCAAGGGCGCAATTGATGGCCTGACCCGGGCAGCGGCCGCGTTCTACGCGCCGCAGGGCATCCGGATCAACGCCATCGCGCCGTCGCTCGTTGCCACGCCGATGAGCCGCCGTGCGCAGGCGGACGAGGCGATCCTCGCGTACCTCGCGGACAAGCAGCCGCTCGCCCACGGGCCAATTGATGTGGATGCCGTCACAGACGTCGCGCTCCACCTGCTCAGCGACGACGCCCGGATGATCACGGGCCAGGTTGTCGTTGTTGACGGTGGCTGGACGGTGAGCGAGCCGCGCCGCTAGGGGAGCGAACGGGCGGCCGCCCTATCGGGTCAGCGTCACTTTCCTGATGGTCCGCGGCGCGTCTGTGTCCAGACCGCGGGCGCGCGTCAGCTCGTACGCGAACTGCTGCGCGGGCAGGATCGACACGAT
The DNA here is from genome assembly GCA_903924005.1 of uncultured Chloroflexota bacterium. Classification (GTDB taxonomy): domain Bacteria; phylum Chloroflexota; class Limnocylindria; order Limnocylindrales; family CSP1-4; genus CAIXZV01. Next base: position 17,707 of record CAIXZV010000143.1, read on the forward strand.
GGGGGCAAGCCATTCGGGGATACCCGGCGGCACGACGATCCCGTCACCCAGGGCGCGCAGTTCGGCGTCGTCCGAGAGGACGAGCAGCCGGGCGCCATCGTCTCGGAGCCTGCGCAGGAGCACGCCCATATCGGGCAGGAGCGGCCCGGCGGTTGCCACGGCCATGATGGGGAACCCAGGCTCCACAAGCGCGATGGGCCCGTGTGCAAAGTCCGCGCCCGAATAGGGGTCAGCCAGGAAAGTATTAACACGC
>CAIXZV010000144.1 GCA_903924005.1 uncultured Chloroflexota bacterium
AGCACCCGCAGCGCCCGCTCGTGCTGTGGGTCGCCGGGGAGGCCCGGGTAGTAGACCCGCGAGACACCTGGATGTGTTGCCAGACGCCGGGCAAGCTCGGCCGCCGATGCCTCAGAGCGGTCCAGCCGCACCGCCAGCGTGCGCAGCCCGCGCAGCGCGAGGAAGGCTTCCAGGTTCCCCGGGACCGCGCCGTGGTCGTGGCGGTAGACGCGCAGGTACTCGGCGCGCGCGTCGTCGGCGCAGATCGCCGCGCCCACCAGCAGGTCCGAGTGGCCGCCGATGAACTTGGTGGCCGAGTGCAGGACGATGTCCGCCCCCAGCGCAAGCGGCCGCTGCCGAAGCGGGGTGGCAAACGTGGCGTCAACCACGGTGATGGCGCCGCGCTCCCGGGCGCCAGCGGCGATTGCCGGGATATCCGCCACCACGATGAGCGGGTTGGCGATCGATTCCACCCACACCATGTCGGCCCCGTCGGCTGCCGCCAGCACCGCGGCGGTGTCATCGGCAGGTGCCAGGCGGATGTGCAGCCTGCCATCCTTCTGCATGCGGTCAAAGATGTTGCGAACGCCGAAGTACGTGCTGGTGGACAGCGCCACCGTCCCGCCCGCCGGCACCAGGCTCGCGATCGCGGTTGCCGCCGCCAGACCCGAGGCAAACGTCACCGCCCGGCCGCCGTCCAGCGCGCCAAGCGCCGTCTCCAGCGCGGCCCACCCGGCGTTGCCGTCGCGCCCGTACTCCACGGCGGCATCGTGAACATACGTTGACGTCAGCGTGATGGGCGCGTTCATCGGCGCACCGCCCACGCGGGCGGGTCGTCCGGCCTGCACGGCGACGGTGTCGGCAGACCAGGCCGCGTCGAGGTCCACGTGCGCGCTGTTGGGCGAGTCAGTCATCGTTGGGCCTTCCTGCATCGGGGGGTGCGCCAATAGTGCAGCAGAGCGCCGGGGGCTGCCGTGTCATGCCCCGTGAGTCGCGCCAGACTCAGATCGGCCGCGCTGCTGCACGAGTCAAACCCGGAAGTCGCGGTTCGCGGTTTGAACCCAGCACGCTGCCCGGCAGGGTGAGTCAGGGCTGACTCAGGGCTCAGGCGCTGCGCTCAGACGTGGCGCTCCACGGACTGGACCGCGGGCACCGCCGGGATCGCCGGCACCGCCCGGACCGCGAGCACCGCCCGGACCGCCGGCACCGCCGGGATCGCCGGCACCGCCCGGACCGCCGGCGCACCGGGCACAAACCCGCTTGGCGCGACCTCCTTCACGATGGACTGCCCCAGCGTCCAGAGCGTCACCGTGGTGAGGATCACCATGATCACCGCCAGCGGCACCTCGCGCATCCGCAGGTTCCGGGCGGTGACCGGGTCGTGGATCTTGCGGTGGCGCATGTCGCGCGCGTGGCGGGCCGCCTCGATGTCGCGACCGGCCGTCACATGGCCTGACCACGCACCAAGCATGTGCCCGCCCACCACGGCTGCCAGCTGCACGGTCCACACCAGACCCGGCGGCAGCCAGCCAGCGCTCACCTTCCAGAACGCCGTGCCGAAGTAGTCGGCCCCGGTCTGGAGCGGGTCGGAGATGGCAATCATGATCCGCTGCCCGTCGATCAGCAGGAACGTCAGGTAGTGGGCAACCAGATAGCCCACGGCAATCGGCAGCAGGCCTGCGCCAATGGCGCCTGGGCTCACATCGCGGGCGACCTGCAGCGCCCCAACGGCCACAATCGCAAGGAACGCCAGCAGCAGCAGCGTCTTTGGCAGCAGCGATGGGGCGCCGAAGACCGCGGCAAAGGGCACCGTCTGTGATCCGCCGTCAAAGATGATCCCGGCAACGCCAAACGCCACCATCACGATGCGTGCGCGCGACCAGTCCGCATCCAGCACGCCGCTGGCAAACGGCCGCCGCAGGACAACGCTGGGGGTCACGTGCCCGTCCGGGAGCTCCGCGGGGCCCGTGGCGGAGAGCCGGCCAAGCGTGCGGAACCAGACCGTGAACACCTCGCCGCGGGCACGCCACTCGTCACGGCCAAACTGCGCCATCAGCGCAAGCGTGATCATCGTGTAGACCGACAGCACTACCGTGAGGCTCGCAGTGCCCGGGATCGCCACAAGCTCCAGCCAGATGAAGATGGCAAAGCCGATGGTGGCGGGCCAGACCCCGACGCGGTCCGACAGGAACGCGGGCTTCCCGCCCTTGACGCCGACGCCGCGGAGCGACCATGCGCAGATGTCAAACAGCGTGGCAAACGGGTCC
>CAIXZV010000145.1 GCA_903924005.1 uncultured Chloroflexota bacterium
GGCGGCAGAAACCCCGTCAGCGACAAGGGCCGCCCACGGCACCACCCAGATTGCTGCACCCCGAGGGGTATAGCTGGGAGCGACACCATCGATGTCGAACAGGTTGGCGGACAGCACAATCTTGTCGCTGGATGTGCCGATGTCGGGGAAATCGTTGAGCACAAGGTGGTAGCTCGACGTCACCCAGACGGTGGTGCTCCATGCCATCACAGACCAGGACCCAGTTGGGTCGGACGTGTCTGACACGGCGAGGTTGAGGTACGCCTCGCTCATCGAGTCCGTGTAGCTCTGGACGCTGGCGATCCAGCGGCTGTGGAGCGTGTCGTACAGCATGCGAGGGTCAGATGCGAACTGGGCGGCGGGGATCGCAAACAGCGATGAGAGCGGCATCTCCAGCAGCTGGACACCGGCGCGGTTTGTGACGCGGATCGCCTGGTTGGTCACCTGCACCACATGTGCAGGACCAACCGCAATCCACGGGTCCGGCGGCGAGATGGTGTGATCTGACTCGATGCCGTTCCAGGAGGGGTTCGATGCCGGTCTGGGCACGTAGGGGACAGCGGGGCTGGGAGCCAGCATTCCTGCACTGCCCAGAGGGCGTGCAGCCTGGATGCTCCCGCCGCGAACCGACCCAACGTGTTGAGCTGAGCGGGGAAGCTGGAGCATGGGCGCGACGTGGTTGGGACGAGCAACCTGTGGTGCTGCTGCCGCAACGCTTGCCTGCACGTGCGTCTGACGGGCCGGCGTGACTGTTCTGGTTTCGGCAGGGTGAGCACTGGCCACTTGTGTGGTCAGGGCGCTGGAGGGTGACGGGGTGCGCTGTACGGCAGCAATGGGCATTGGACCCACGACCGCGGCAATAAGCGCAAGCCCCGCCAGCAGGGGCGCAACGCGCCTCGTTACCGTCCGCCCACGGACGTCTTCGACTGCCTGCGGTCCGTGCATGGACTGTCCTCCCGCTGGGGCGGCCAGATCGGCACACCCGCTAGGTGGCGATCCTAGTCGGCTTGACACCATATGCAATGGCCAATTCGTGGGACGCAACCCCCGATAGGCGTGGGCGGCCATCGCTCCTGCGCCGTCGGGCGGCAAGAGCCCCTCGGCGGGGGCTAGCATCGGTGACACCCCGGCTCCATTGAGCCGTTGACACCTCAGGAGGTATCTGTGACGGAGACCCGCGCCGCGACCGCGCACGCGCTCCCAGCCCGCGCACGTGCCGTGATCATCGGCGGCGGTGTCATCGGCGCCAGCATTGCGTACCACTTGGGCAAGCTGGGCTGGAAGGATACGGTCCTCCTGGAGCGGCGCCAACTCACCGGCGGCACCACATGGCATGCAGCGGGGCTGATCACCTGCGCCGGCATGACCAGCGAGACCACGCTGTGGATGTCGCGCTACACCCGCGATCTCTGCGCGTCGCTTGAGGCCGAGACGGGGCAGGCAACCGGGTTCCGGCCCGTCGGACACCTCCACCTCGCCACCGATGAGGAGCGGCTGCACACGCTTCGGCGTGAACAGGCATTTGTCCGCATGTTTGGCGTGGTCAACGAGGAGTTGAGCCCGAAGGAACTGGAACGCCACTGGCCGGAGGCTCGGACCGACGATGTCTTGGCCGCCTTCTTCGTGCCAGACGACGGGCGCGTCAACCCTGCAGACCTGACGCAGGCGTACGCCAAGGGTGCCCGCCAGCACGGTGTCCAGATTGTTGAGCACTGCGCGGTCACCGGCATCACGCAGGCAAACGGCCGCGTGACCGGCGTCACCACGGAGCACGGTCCCGTCCAGGCCGACATCGTCATCAACGCCGCGGGCATGTGGGGTCGCGAGGTTGGCGCCATGGCGGGCGCGTCGGTCCCGCTCCAGGCAACAGAGCACTACTACCTCATCACGGACACGGTTGACTGGGCGCACCCAGATCTCCCTGTTGTTGAGGACCCCAGCCTGTACGCCTATTACCGGGAGGAGGGCGGCGGCATGCTTGTAGGCCTGTTTGAGCCCGTTGCCGGACCATGGGCGCTTGACGGGGTACCGAAGGAGATTGAGTTCGCGAGCCTAGCGCCGGACTGGGACCGGATTGGCCCCTATATCGATGCCGCCCTGGGTCGCTTCCCGTCCTTGCGGAACGTGGGCGTTCGGACGATGTTCTGCGGGCCTGAGAGCTTTACGCCCGATGTCCATATGCAGCTGGGCGAGTCGCCCGAACTGCGTGGCTTCTTTGTGGCCACCGGCATGAACTCCATCGGCGTGCTGATGAGCGGCGGCGTTGGCTCGGTCATGGCCAACCTGGTTGCAGACGGCGTGGTTGATGTCGACCTCACCGGGATGCAGGTGTCGCGGACACAGACATATGAGACAAGCCGCAGCTTCCGTGCCGACCGCGCGGTGGAGCAGCTTGGGCGTCTCTACGCCAAGGGCGTGATGCCCGGCTGGCAGCCCTCGACGGCCCGCAATGTCCGGCGTTCGGTGGTGCATGACCGGCTGGCCTCATACGGCGCCCACTTTGCGCCATCGGCTGGCTATGAGGTTGCCGAGTGGTTTGATCCAGAGGGGACGCATCCGGCGGTTGTCCCGGGCTGGCACCGCGACGAGACGTGGCCGCTCCGTGCGGCTGAGCACCGAGCGGTCCGCGAGGGTGTCGGCCTGCTGGACATGTCCATGATGGCCAAGGTCCTCGTCCAGGGACGCGACGCGCTGGCCGTGCTCAACCGCGTCTGCACGTCAAACATCGACGTGCCCGTTGGGCGGCTGGTCTACACGCAATGGTGCAACGAGCGCGGCGGCATCGAGGCGGACCTCACGGTTACGCGCATCGCCGAGCAGCAGTTCATGGTGGTCGCCTCGGACATCATCCAGCGCAAGCTCACCCCCTGGATGGCGCGCTACACGCACGACGGCGAGCACGTCTCGGCCACGGATCTGACCGCGGGGATCACGCTCCTGCAGGTGCAGGGCCCCCGTTCCCGGGAGCTGCTCGCCGGGCTCACGAGCGCGGACATGTCAAACGAGGCATTCCCGTATCTGACGGCCCGCGAGATTGACCTGGGGTACGCGCGCTGCACCGCGATGCGCGTCACCTATCTGGGTGAGCTTGGCTGGGAGATCCATGTCACCGCCGACATGGCGCTCACCGTCTACGACACCCTGATGGAGGCCGGGGCGCCACTCGGGCTGCGCAATGTCGGTCTCAAGGCGCTGAGCAGCCTTCGCTTTGAGAAGGCCTATCGAGACTTTGGCACCGACATCGACAACACGGACCTCCCCATGGATGTTGGGCTGGGGTTCACCATTGCCTGGGACAAGGCGGGCGGCTTCATCGGCCGCGACGCCTTGGTGGCTGCGCGCAAGCCCGGACCGCCCACCAAGCGGCTGGTCCAGGTGCTCCTGGAGGACCCGGAGCCGCTCCTGTTCCACGGCGAGCCGCTCTGGCGCAACGGCAAGCGCGTCGGCCATCTTCGCGCCGCCGCCTATGGGCACACGCTTGGTGGTGCCGTGGGTCTGGCGATGATGGCGGATCCAGCCGGTCTCCCGGCCGAGACCGTTGACGGGGGAGGGTACGAGGTAGACGTGGCCGGGGTTCGGTACCCGGCACGTGTGTCCGTGAAGCCCATGTATGACCCCAACCGCAGCCACATCCTTGCCTGAGCA
>CAIXZV010000146.1 GCA_903924005.1 uncultured Chloroflexota bacterium
GGGCGCCGAGCGCGCCACGATTGGCTTTATGGCGCCGATGTCGCTGGCGCGCGAGACACACCACACGGTGGGCGAGTACACCGTGGTGAAGGACGACTTCGTCAAGGCCACCGATTTCCCCGACAAGGTGGCCAACGCCTTCAACTACATCGACCTGCACAGCCAGGAGATTGGCTGCGAGGTCTCGTTCATCGACGATCCGGACCGAATCCCGACGGTGCCGTTCCGGGCGCTGATCCCCAAGGGGTCGCGCCGGCTCACCGTTGCCGGGCGCAACGTGTCCGCCAACCGGATCGCGTTTGCCGGGATCCGTGCGCAGTGCACGTGCATGGCGATGGGGCAGGCGATGGGTGCCGCCGCCGCCCTGGCCGTCCAGCGCGGCGTGGCGTCACGCGATGTGCCCGCGGCGGACATCGTGGCGCTCACCGTGGAGCACGGCGCCGTCCCGCTCTGAGTCGGCCTCCGGAGCCCGCTGGGCGCCGCCACCCACACGCGCGTCCCGATGAAGAGTGCATGTTCCCGCGCGCTAGGGAGGTGGCCGGCCCCCGCGAGGCAGCCCCCGCGAGGCAGTCTCAGTCCAGCCGGACGCCCTGGCGGGCGAGCTCGGCACGCACCTTCGACACGTCCATCCGCGACACGGCCTCGTCGGAGCGCAGCGACACCGCCGCCGCCACGCCCGCGCCCTGGCCAGACACCGTGCAGCACATCATCGAGCGCACGGCGGCATGGCTGATCTCGTCCCCGCCGATGCTCCGTCCGGCCACCAGCAGCCCCTCCACGCCCTTGGGCACCAGCGAGCGGTACGGCACGTGGAAGTACCGGCCGGTGGTGGGCAGGATCAGCACGCCGTAGCCGTCGATGAACTCCGGGAAGATGCCGATGGAGTCGTCAAAGCGGGCCTGCTCCCGCACGTCATCGGCCGTGAGGTTGTAGACCGCGTCAATCTTGCGGGTGTCGCGGATGCCCAGCGTCATCCCGAAGTTGCGCAGCGTGGCGTCCTCGCAGCCCGGCATGAACTGGCGCAGGGCGGCAATGGCGTGCATGGCCTGCTTGCGGCCCTCAATCTCGCCCCGCGTCAGGTCATCGGCAGAGGTCCCGTCAAACTCGCCCAGGTGGATCAGGTTGAGGTACGTCAGGTCCCCGTTGTCGTGGACCGTGCCGTAGGTGCCGGCCATCGTGATCAGGTTGCCCGGGATCAGCCCCGCCTCAACGGCCTTCTTGAAGGGCTTCCGCAGGAACGGCGAGAACATCTCGTCCTCCTTGCCGGAGGTCTCGATATCCCACTCAAAGTTGCCCGCCCAGTCTCGGTACTTGGGCGCGTCGGCCTTGATGGTCTCCATGAAGCGGCGCTTGTTGACGCCGGTCATGGAGAAGGCCACGGATACGGACAGCATCTTCTCGCGCGCGGTGGTGCGGTAGGGCGCCCCGGCCCGCGCGGCCACATCTGCATCTCCCGTGGCATCCACGACACGGCGAGCGAGGATGGCCTCCCGGCCTGACTTGCTCTCCACGATCACGCCGCGGATGACCCCGCCCTCCATGATGGGCGCCACAAAGGTGCGGTGGAGCATCGGGTGGATCCCGGCCTCCTCCACCAGCTTGTCGGCCACCACCTTGAAGCGCTCGGCGTCAAAGGCCTGGCTGATGGACTGGCTCTCATCGGACGTGGCGCCCTCGGCCCGGGCGCGCGCCTCCATCTCGGAGCCCACGCCAACCGAGTCCACCGTCTGCTCATGGCGATACCAGGCAAAGCTCTCCACGCCAACGGCGGTGATGTTGCCGCCGAAGCAGCCGAAGCGCTCAAGGAGCGTGGTCTGCGCGCCGGCCCGAGCCGCGCCAAGCGCAGCGCCAAGACCACCTGGGCCGGACCCAACGACCAGCACGTCCGTCTCATGGATGATGTCGATGGCGCGGGCGGGTTCTGTGATCTGCTTGCGGCCGGGCAGCGGCGTACCGGACATGCGAAAGAACCTCTGGCGGTCTGCGGGACGGGCGGGAAGCGCCTAGTCTGCGATGGCGAAGACGGGCGCCGGCAGGAACGAGACGCTGACCTCCGTGCCTGGCTGCAGCGAGACGAAGTCTGACGCGGCCATCTGCGCGATGAGGATCTCGCCTGACGGCATGGCGGCCTGCACGCGGCACATGGAGCCAAGGAAGCTGATGGCAGCAACCCTTGCGCCCGACCCGGTCTGGGCCGCCAGACGAATGGACTCCGGGCGCACAAGGGCAGTTGCGTGGCCGCTGGTTGCAGAGCCCGGGAGCAGCGGCAGCGACGTGCCAAGCAGGTTGATCCTGCCGGCCTCAACCGTGCCGTCGATCCGGTTGGTCAGGCCCACAAACTCCGCAACGAACCGCGTCTTCGGCTTGTCGTACAGCTCTGCGGGCGCGGCAATCTGCTCAAGACGGCCCTGCGACATCACGCCCACACGGTCGCCCATCGCCAGCGCCTCTTCCTGATCGTGGGTCACGAACAGGGTGGTGATGCCGACCATGATCTGGATGCGCCGGATCTCTTCGCGGAGCTGGCGGCGCACCTTGGCGTCAAGCGCCGAGAGCGGCTCGTCAAGCAGGAGCACCTTGGGCTCAATCGCGAGCGCACGGGCCAGCGCGACACGCTGCTGCTGACCGCCGGACATCTGGTGCGGGTAGCGCGTTGTCTGCTTGCCCAGCCCCACAAGGTCGAGCATGTCGTCGGCCTTCTTCTTGCGGGCGTCGGCGTCCACGCCGCGAAGCCGCAGGCCGTACGCCACGTTGTCGCGGGCGGTCATGTTGGGGAACAGGCTGTACGCCTGGAACACGATGCCCATGTTCCGCTTGTTGGCGGGCACGGTGGTCATGTCCTTGCCGTCAACCAAGATCCGCCCCTGGTCAACCACGTCAAGACCGCCCAGCGCTCGAAGGGCCGTGGTCTTGCCGCAGCCCGACGGGCCCAGCAGGGCGATCAGCTCCCCCGGGGCGATGTCGATGGACAGCCCGTCCAGGGCGTGCACCGGGCCGTACCAGCGGTGCATCTCCTCAAAGACGACGGCGACGCCGTGGCCGGCCGCGGCGGGGGTGGGGCTCGTAGAGGTCATCAGGCGGGCTCCTCGGCGGCACGCTGGGCGCGGTTGTCGGCCCCTGGGGCGAAACGGGAGATGACAAACAACAGGACAAAGGCAAAGACAAGGGCGAGCAGCGACACGGCAACCGACACAAACGGGTCACGCTTGCCCAGCAGGTAGATCACCACCTGGACCGTGTTGAACGAGAGCAGCGACGAGATGGTGAACTCGCCCAAGACCAGCGCGATGCCAAGGACCGCTGCTGACAAGACGCCACCGCGGATGTTCGGGACGATCACCTCGAAGATGGTGCGCGGCCAACTGGCACCCAGACTGCGGGCAGCATCGGCCAGCGTGGCGGTGTCAATCCCGCGCAGGCTCGAATCGATGGCGCGGTATGAGTACGGCAGGACCAGGATGATGTCGATGAACGTCAGCGTCAGCGGCGACGCGCCCAGGGGGCCCAGATGCTGGCCGATGAACCGGTAGATGGGCGCGATGCCCACCACGATGACGATGGCGGGGATGGCGAGCGGCAGGAGACACAGGAACTCCACCACCCGGCGCATGCGCGGGACCCGCACAACGGTCCAGACCATCGTGGGCACAAGGATCGCCAGCATCCCCACCACGGTGAGGGCGGCAATCTCAAGCGAGGCGATGATGCCGTCCACGAGGTTGGGGTAACTGAAGATGGCCGCGTACGACTGGAGGCTCCGCGTGGCCGCCTTGGTCACCGGATCCACGTCGCCGCGCGTGGAGAACTCGAGCATCGCGATCAGGGGCAGGATCAGGTAGGCCAGCACGGCCACGAGCACGACGGTACGGGCGATCCGCTGGCTGCGTGGCGCTTGGCGGCCTTTGCCCGCCCCTTTGGGACGCGCAATGAGGGCGCCGCCCCCACGGCTGGCGGCAGCAAGGGTGCCTTGAGGTCCGCTCACTTGACCCACCTTGAGGCGCGTCGCTGGATGTAGGCATAGACGGCCATCACGGCCGAGACGATCACGATCATGCCCAGTGCCAACGCCTTGCCAACGTTCTCCTGACCCAGGATGACCTCGCTCTGCATCTGGCAGGCGATCTGCTGGGTGATCAGCGCGCAGCCCTGGCTGATGACCGCCTGTGCGGTGGCGTACGCGGAGAAGGCGTTGGTGAACAGGAGCAGGAGGGCGCCAAGGAAGCTTGGGGCAAGGATCGGCCCGCCGACGTTCCGCCAGAACGACCAGGCGCCGCCACCGAGGCTTGCCGACGCGTCGTACCACTCCTGGCGCAGCCCATCGAGCGAGGGCAGGAAGACGATCAGCATCAGCGGGATCTGGAAGTAGGTGTAGACCACCGCAAGGCCGGCCAGGCTGTACAGCCATGACCCGTCAGCCGCCATGCCAAGGTTGTTCTTCAGGAACATGGTGATCAGGCCGTTGAAGCCAAACGTCGCAAAGAACGCGAACGCCAGCATCACGCCGCCAAACTGGGCCAGCACGCCGCACGCGGCGATCACGAGCTGGCGCAGGATGCCATTCGGGTTGCCGCGGACCACCGCCCATGCGAGCAGCCCGCCAACGATCGCGCCGAGGATCGCGGTGATCAGGGCCAACTGCAGCGACTTCATGAACGAGCCGATGAACTGCTCGTTCGTGAACATCGCCTTGAAGTTGTCGAGCGTTAGCGACCCGGCCTGATCCTGGAAGGACCCAATGGTGACGATGAGCGTCGGGAGGACCAGGAACAGCCCGACGTAGACGTGGAAGGGGATGAGGGCGAGGTAGTTCCCCGCCCCCCGAAAACGGCTAGCGCCGGCCCCGCTTGACGCGGGACCGGCAGCCGTCGCAGAGGGGGATGCGGACCTTGTGACCAGTTGGGTCATTCGGGCGCCTCCAGACCTCGGTGGTACAGGACTACTTGATGGTGATGAACGTCCAGCCGGCCGTCACGAGCGCCTTGGCGGCGTCGGTCTGGGCGGAGGTCAGCATCACCGGTGCGGCGGCCGGCGGGTTGACCGCGGCCAGGGCTGCCTTGTCGATCGTCCCGGCCGTCGTCATGGCGGTGAGGCGAACGGGCATTGCGAAGCCCTTGAGCCAGGTGTTCTGCCCGGCGTCGGAGTAGACGTACTCAACCCAGCAGCGCGCTGCTGCGGGATGGGCGGCGTCCTTGCTGATGGCCTCGTTGTAGAACGCGGCGACCGGAGCGGCGTCGCTCGGGACAACGACCTTCCAGGTCACGCCCTGCTTGGCCATCGTGGCGATCTGAGCGCCGTTGTTGTAGGTCCAGTCGATCACGATCGGGGTCTGGCCCGACGCGATGGTGGCCGGAGCCGGGTCGACCGGGATGAGGTTGCCGCTGTCGGAGAGCTTCTTCATGAAGTCGATGCCGGGCTGGATGTTGTCAGCCGAGCCGCCGTTGGCGAGCGCAGCCATGACGACACCGTTGAAGCCGGCGGACGCCTTGAGCGGGTCGCCGTTGAGGGCAACCTTGCCCTTGTACTTCGGGTCGGCAAGGTCGGACACCTTGGAGATGTCGCCCAGCGCGGCGTCATAGCCAATGGACTCGAAGCCGGCGTAGTTGTTGATCCAGAGGCCGGTGGCCTCCTTGTTCGACGCCGGGATGTCCTTCCACGTGGCCGGCTGATACGCGGCGTACATGTCAAGGTGGGCGAGGGCAACCACGCCGCCGAGGTCGAAGATGTCGGGCTGGCGGCCGGTGCCGGCCAGCTGCTTGGCGGTGTCGATCTCGACCTGGCTGCTGGCGTCGGGCTGGTCGGAGACGACCTTGATGCCGTACTTCGCGGTGAAGTCCGTGATCATCTGCCCATAGTTCGCCCAGTCCGGCGGGGTGGCGATCAGGTTGAGGGTGCCCTCGACCTTGCCGGCTGCGCAGACGGCGTCAACGCCGCCGGAACCTGCGGTGGTTGCAGTCTTCCAGTCGGTTGAGCTGCTGCTCGACCCGCACGCGGCGACCACAACGGCCACAACTGCGAGCGCAACAAGCGCTCGATTTTTCACACTGTGCACGATTACTCCTCCTGAACCACCATCACGGGCTCTGCTCCAGCCGCGGCAGATCCCGGAATTCCAGATCTGTCGGCTTGGAACAATGGACGGAACGACTGCCGGTACTCCTCCTGCGGCTCCGTCGCGTCGGCGGGGAGGTGGTCGACCCCGCGCGGCGGCTCCCAATCGGTACAACTGGGTTGCAGTACGGATACTACGCGCCCAAACGACTTGTGGCGCGCCAAATTGCGCCGCCATGTCAACGTCTGATTTCCGCGGTGTCAGCGCACCGTGAACTCCTGTGCCCCGGTGCCGAGTGGAGGTCCTTCGGCGGCACTCCTGCGCCGGAGCGCTACACTCGGGGCTCGATGGACGATCTGTATCGCGACTACATCCTTGAGCACTACCGACGGCCGCACAACTTTGGCGTGCTGGAGACGCCCTCTGCGTCGTTTGAGGGCGCCAACCCGCTCTGCGGCGACCGGATCACGATGCAGTTGACCGTGGCTGACGGCGTGGTGACCGAAGTGGGTTTCACGGGTCGCGGCTGCGCAATCAGCCAGGCGTCGGCCTCGCTCCTGACCGACGAGATCAAGGGCAAGCCGCTGGCATCCGTCTCGGGCTTTGGCGCCGCCGACCTGCTTGAGCTGCTGGGGATCGAGATCAGCCCGGCCCGGCTCAAGTGCGCAATGCTGAGCTTTGACTCGCTACAGCACCTGCTTGACGAGGTTGGCGCAAAGCCGCTCACCGGCGACGCCGGCTGACCTCCCGCAGACGTCGCCCTCGCGATCCACAGTGGTGCCCAGTCCGGCGCCGTCGCACCCCGGGCCAGAATCCGTCCGCCTGCCAAGCGACATAGCCCAGCAGATTGCTGCGCACGCCCGCGCCGAGGCTCCGCTGGAGGCGTGCGGGCTCGTACCGGGAACGGCGTCCGCTGCTCGGGGAGGTCTTCCCCTGCGCTATGAGCCGTGTCGCAATGCGGTTAGCTCGCGGACGCGCTACGAGGTCCCCGTCGAGGACTACCTCCGGGTGCAGGCGGCCATTGACGCGGTGGGCGGTGACGTCTGGGCCATCGTTCACTCACATCCGGCCACGGGTGCCGTGCCCTCCCGTCTTGACGTGAGCATGGCAGCGCACCCCGATGCGCTCTACGTGATCGTGTCGCTGGAGGGCCCGAAGCCGGAGTTGCGCGCCTGGCGGATCCTCCGCGGGGTGCGGCACGAGGTTGTTGTCGAGATTGCCTGACCGCCGCTCAGACGCCCTGCGCGATGGCCTTGTCGTACCAGGCGCGCGTCTCACGCAGCAACTCGCCAAGCCCGCTTTCGGCCGGGGCTGCGGCGCGACCCTCGCGATCGATCAGGACCGCCACGTCATGGAGCTCGTGTGCACGCCGCAGCAGCGCCACAGCGCCCACGCCACTGCAGGCGCCCTCGAGGGCTTCGAGAGCGGCCCGGAGTCGCACGGTGTCATCGGCTGCCAGTGCGGAATCCGCTTGGCGGACACGCTCTGCGGCATCGGCGAGGAACAGGTGAACAAGGCGGGCGGTGAGCAGCGGATCGCCGAGGTCCGCGAGCCGAAGGAAGGCCGTCGTGTCAACCACGGCTTCGGTTTCAACGTGCCGCGTGGCCTGGCCAGACAGCCCCGACGGGCCGGGGAGCAGGCGGCCCGGCTGGAACGGAGCAGCGGCGAGCCTGAGGTCCAGCACGCGCGCCAGCTCCTCGATGCGGATGGGCTTGGCGAGATGGTCGTCCATGCCGGCATCGAGCAGCATCGTCCGATCCTCGGGGAGGATGCTGGCGGTGAGCGCCACAATGGGCATTCGGAGCAGGCCGGCACTGGCCTCGCGACGCCGGATCTCGCGGGCGGTCCCGGGGCCGTCGAGTCCCGGCATCATCCCGTCAAGCAGCACAAGGTCAAACGGCTCCGTGGCGAGGCGATCTAGCGCGGCCCAGCCGTCATCAACCGCAACGGCGTCAAAGCCAAGGCGATCCAGTTGGAGCAGCGCGAGCAGGCGGTTGCTCTCCGAGTCGTCCACGACAAGGATCCTGCCGCGGCCCCGTGGTCGGTTGCCGCCGCCGGTGGGTGCCGCAACAATAACGACATCGGCGGTCCTGCCTGGCGCGGGTCGGCGCGCGGCTCGCCTGGGTTTGCCCAGCATCACGTTGGCGGCATCGCGGATCCCCTCAGCGAGGAGCCGCTGCTCCGGGCTGAGTTCCGTCACCAGCAATCGTCGAACCAGCTCGAGAGCGTCCTCAGCCGCATGCTGGGTCATGTCGGAGCGCTTGGGCGGCATGACGCGATCATAGGCGGGCGCTCACGCCGCGGTGTGGCCGTGCTGCGCCGGGCCCATGGACGCAGCCCCTCGCGCCGGCCCCGCACCAGCAGAGCCGGCGTCCCTCGGCTACTTGCCCTTGTGCTCCCGGACAATCAGCACGGAGCACGGCGCGTGCATGAGGACGTTTCGCGCGACGCTGCCAAGCACCAGCCGGGCAAGTCCGGTGTGGCCGCGCGTGCCCATCACGATGGTGTCGGCCTCGTGCGTGCCGGCGTAATGGACAAGCTCCGAGGCTGCGTCGCCTTCTAGTGCAACCGCGGTGGTTCGGAAGCCA
>CAIXZV010000147.1 GCA_903924005.1 uncultured Chloroflexota bacterium
CGAAAGTGTCATCTAGCACTCAGGAGCCTATTCGGCCGCGATGATGGGTCAGCCAGTCATGAGGGAGATACGTGCCCCTGTTTCAACCCAGTTTCGGCCTCGCGCGGCACAGTACCGGCGTCGTGCAGTCTCCTGAGTTCTAAACGCCACAAACCCGGGCCGGTCTTGGCGCGACGGCCGGTCACAGCGCGACGGCCCGTCTAAACGCCACAAACCCGGGCCGGTCACAGCGCGACGGCCGGCAATAGCGCCACCCGCGACGCCGACAGGTACGCGCCCAGGCGTCTAGCCGTCCTTGCGCCGGCTGAGCCGCCCCAACAGCGTCCCGATCGCGTACCCCGCGCTGCGCACGGACACGATGATCAGCGCCGGCCATGCCAGGCAACCGATGTTGTAGATGCCGTTGATGACCACCCAATCCGGCATGGCCAGCAACGGGTGCTGCTCTTGTCGCACCCCGGGCTGAATCGCACGCGTTCGACCGCTCGTTCGCTTGCCGCGCATGTCATCGCCTCCGCGCACGTCCCCGCGTCGCCTTGCGGCTGTCGACTCCATGCTCGCCCAAACGTCACCCTGCGCAAGACCCGTTTGGCCCGCCATCGCGCCCCGCCAGCGCGGCGCACCATGCGCAACGGCCGCCGCACGGTGCGCAACCGCCGCACGGACGCTTGACCGGGGTGGGACCATCCTACGAAGCCCGCCGTCGTACCGGGCAAGCGATGGAGTCTGCATGAGCACGGCGCTGGCACCTGGTGTCGAGTCCGCAGAGGCGGGCGCAGCTGGCGAAAAAGGCCTGAAGGGCGGCGCCCTCGGGTTTGTCTCCGGGGTTGTGATTGGCGTGGCGTCAACGGCGCCCGGCTACAGCCTTGCGGCATCGCTGGGTCTTGTGGCGGCAGCCGTTGGGCTGCAGGCACCGGCGGTCATGATCGTCGCCTTCATCCCGATGCTGTTTATCGCGGCGGCGTACTACTACCTCAACCGCGCGGATCCGGACTGCGGCACCACGTTCTCGTGGGTGACGCGGGCGATGGGCCCGTGGGTGGGCTGGATGGGCGGCTGGGGAATCATCCTCGCCGACATCATCGTCATGGCCAACCTCTCTGAGATCGCTAGCCTCTACACCTTCCAGCTGTTTGGCATCACCAACGCGCCGGCGTGGGCCGTGCTCTTCATCGGCGTCATCTGGATCGTGATCATGACCTTGATCACTTGGGTGGGGATCGAGCTCTCCGCCCGCACGCAGGTTGCGCTGCTGGGCATGGAGTTGATCACCCTCGTGGTGTTCTCGGTCATTGCGCTGGTCAAGGTCTTCGGCGGCGGCGTGCCTGGTGCGGTGATGCCCACCCTGGACTGGCTCAACCCGTTTGCGATCACGGACACGACGGCCCTCGCTGCCGGCGTCCTCGTGGCGATCTTCATCTACTGGGGCTGGGATTCCACGGTCACCGTCAACGAGGAGAGCGAAGACGCAACGGAGGGACCCGGCAAGGCCGCCCTCGTCTCCACGCTGATCCTTGTCGCCATCTACCTCGTCGTCTCGATCGCCGCGCAGGCGTATCAGGGCGCGGGCTTCCTCGCGGCCGATGAGAACGCGGGCGACGTCCTTGGCGCGCTGGCGACGGTGGTTATGGGCAGCCCGTGGGACAAACTGCTGATCATCGCGGTCCTCACGTCGGCCGCCGCCTCCACGCAGACCACCATCCTGCCCACGGCGCGGACGGTGCTCTCGATGGCCGCCAAGAAGGCGCTGCCGCACTACTGGGCTCGGATCAACCCGCGGTTCCTCACGCCGGGTCCGGCCACCATCTGGATGGGCGTCCTGTCCATCGTCTGGTATGTGGGCCTGAAGCTCATCTCCGAGAACATCCTGTACGACGCCATCGCCGCGCTTGGCCTGATGATCGCGTTCTACTACGGCCTCACCGGGTTTGCGTGCGTCGTCTATTACCGGCGCGAGCTGTTCAAGAGCGTGAAGAACTTCGTGTTTATCGGGCTCTTCCCGCTGCTGGGCGGGCTCATGCTGACCTGGGTGCTGGTGGAGTCGATTGTCGATTTGGCGGATCCCGCCAACTCCACCAGCGGCGAATCGTGGTTTGGCTTTGGCCCACCGCTGGTGATTGCGGCAGTCCTGATGCTGGTTGGCGTGGGGCTGATGATTGCCCAGCGCGTCCGGGAGCCGGAGTTCTTCCGGCGCCGGCCCGAGGTGGTTGATCCCCACGTCGCCGTCCACGGCGCCAACGTCGCTCCGGCGACAACCGGAGGGAAGTGACATGACCGACACGTCCGCACCCATCGTGCTGGGCTTTGACGGGTCCGAGGGATCCCGAGCGGCTCTTGAGGCCGCGGCCGAGGTGGCCAAGGCGTTTGGAGCCGAGGTGATCGTGGCCTTTGGCTACGCCACGTCTCCCGCCGGCGGCGAGACCCGCGACGAGGAGTTGGGCATTCGCGCCGCTGGCGAGCATGCGGCGGCCGAGGCGACCGCCTTCATGGCGGCGGCGGGGATCGCTGTGTCTGTGGAGCTGGTCCACGAGCGGCCGGCCGCCGGGATCATCGACGTGGCCACCGCTCACGGCGCGCGGATGATCGTCGTGGGCTCGCGCGGCGAGGGGCCGCTGGTGGGGGCGATCCTGGGCTCCGTGCCGTATCGGCTGGTGCACATGTCGCCGATCCCGGTGCTGGTGGTCCCGCCGCACGAGTCCTGAGGCAGCGGGCGCGGGCGGCCCGCCGCCAGGCCACCGCGGCCCCCGCCGCCAAGTCCCCGAAAGTGTCATCTAGCACTCAGGAGCCTATTCGGCCGCCGGTCTGGGTCAGCCAGTCCCTAGCGAGCTAGGTGTCCCTGTTTCAGCCCCTTTTGGCGCTGACCCGGTGTCGCCTAGTCTCCTGCGTACTAGGTGACACAAACACGATCCCGGCGACAGGCCCCGAGGGGTCTGAACACCAGCGCCGCATCTCAACGGTCCGCCCCGGCAGCGCCGCTCGGAACGTGGCCTCGTGCCGCGCGATCCGCCGCCGCGCTGTCTTGTCACCCGGCACCACCAGCCAGCGCGACACCGACGTCACGCGCCAGCCTCGATCTCGGGCAACCTCTTCGGCCAGCCGCGCCTTGCGGTCGATGCCTGCCAGCGTCGCCTGCACGTCCGGCACGACGCTCTTCACCTCAATCACCAGCAGCGCACCCGTCGCCGGGTGGAACGCGAGGATGTCAATGGATCCGCGCTCCCCGTAGATGCTGAACGTTGCCTCCGGCACCACCTCCCAGCCGCGCGCTTGCAGGTACTTGGCGACCCGCTCCACGATGGCGGCGTGATCAGCGTCCAGCAGGCGGTCCAGCGCCTCGCCCTGCCAGAGCACCCGGAAGTAGATGCGTGCGCCGAGTGCGGCGACAACCCGGGCGAGCACCTGAACCGTGAAGTGATCCGCGAGCCCGCGCTCAATCCTTGAGATTGCGCCCTGCGTGAGCCCGCACTTGTCACCCAGCTCCTGCTGTGTCCAGCGGCGATGGCGCCGGAGCGCGCGGACGGAGAGGCCAAAGCGCACAGGGTCCATGCCCGCAGGATGACGGACGCCGCTTAGCGGACGCTTATCCGCCGCTTACTTGCGGCTTATCTGCAACGCTGCGCATTGATGACGCCGATCGCCGCCACCATGCTCTACGACGCGGACTGCGGTCTCTGCACCGCCGCGGCCGCGTGGCTGATGCGTCGGGCGCGCGCGGGCGAACTCGAAGCGAAGCCGCTCCAGACCGCAACCTTGCCGGGTGCGCCGGATCTCACCCAGACGCTCCACCTGGTCACCGGGGCGGGCCACGTCCTCACCGGTGCCCGAGCCGTCCTCGCCGCCGCCAGCACC
>CAIXZV010000148.1 GCA_903924005.1 uncultured Chloroflexota bacterium
GCGGACGGCGGTCCAGAGGCGGCGGAAGCGGAACATGGCGCTCACAGCGATGAGGGGTTGAGGATGCCGCGGCGGACCGTGAACCGGAGCAGCTCAACCCGATCGTGCAGGCCCAGCTTCTCCATCACGTTGGCGCGGTTGTAGTGGACGGTCTGCTCGGAGAGCCGCAGCGACCGGGCAATGTCGCGGTTGGTGTGACCCATCGCGGCAAGGAGCAGGATTTGGCGCTCGCGGTCGTTGAGTTGCTCGTACGGATCGTCGAGCGAGGCCTCGGGCGTCTTGCGCACGTATGTGTCCACCATCCGGGTGACGATGGCCGGGCTCACATACGTGTGGCCAGCGGCGACGCTGCGGACGGCGGCGACGAGGTCCGAGTCCAGCGCTTCGCGGGTGAGGAACCCGTGAGCACCGGCCTTGAGCACCACCGAGAACGGCTCTGTGGCGCAGCGGCAATCCAGGGCGATGACCTTGGCGTGGGGGCAGGCCTCCCGGACCGTTTCGATCGCGTCGTAGGTGGAGCATCCAGCCGCGCCAAAGCCCTCGCACTCAAGCACAACGACGTCGGGGTTCGTCGCTTTGGCCTGCTCGGTGATGGTGTCGCGGCTTGTTGCCTCGGCGATGACGCACATATCGCGCTCGTGGTCGATGACGTCTCGGAGCGCGGCGCTCAACATCGGAAAGTCAACGATCGCGAGCATGACGCCCAAGCGAGCCGCTTCGTGCGGGCTGTCGGGCTTCGAGTCGCGGGTGGTGGTCATGGTGGGGTCCGCCGCTTAGCGGGGCTGCATCACTGCGTCAGCGCGGCCCTGGGCGGCGTGGTGGCGCACCGCCAGCGCCCAGCCGAAGGGCATTGCGAGCATCGCGATGGTCACAATCGCTGCCGCGGTGATGGTTGCGCCTGCGCCAAACGCGAAGTAGACGATGTTGAGGAGGACGAAGGCTGCTGCCGAGCCGCACCAGAGCGTCAGGGTGACAAGGCCAAGCCACGCGGCGAAGCGCGCCGCCCGCCCGCCCCGGGACCCCAGGGCGAACCATGCGATCAGCCCGATGACGCCCTCAACGAGGATGAGCGCGGGCAGGATCAGCGCGATGTCCTTGCTCAGATCAGTGATCAACATTGCTGTGGCTCCCGACGTCGGCTCACAATCGGCCGACGTAGGTCATGGTCGACCGGATGGGCGGTCGCTCGTTAGACCCCACCGGCCCCAACTCGCCATGGCGTGCGTGCCCAAGTTGCGCAACCGTCGTGGTTCCGGCGGCAACGCGCGTCGGAATCGGGCAACGCCCGTCGCCGAGACCCCCACGCCGGTGGGGGGTGCCGCTGCGCAACGGCGGCCGATCACCCGCCATTGCCGGTGGGATGGCACTTAGCGCAGGTTGTGACCGAGAAGCCGGGGATCCCTGCGTGCTTGCTCTTGGCCCACGTGTCGGAGTGGCACTTCGCGCACGAATAGGGGACAGTGTTTGAGGTGTGGCACGTGGTGCATCTGCCCGCGGCGCCGTTGTGCGTCTTGGGGAAAGTGTGTGGTCCCTTGTACGAGATCGCCAGCCACCTGGTTGGCGAGTGGCACGTTGCGCATGTTGCGGGGTAGAGCGGGGAGTGGATGCCGGCCTTGGTGTGGCATCCATTGCAGGTTGTGGGCAGACCGCTGTAGACCCCGCCCGTGTGGCACGAGGCGCACGCGAGCTGCAGGTGCGCACCGGCCAACTTGAACGCGGCGCTGCTGTGGTTGAACGTGGCAGGCTTCCAGGCCGTGGTGGCATGGCAGATCTGGCAGGCGCTATTTGACACCGGGATATGCGCGGCGGGCTTTGTGTGGCAGCCCGCGCACGCCGTGGGGGCACCGAGATGGGTGGTCGGGTTGGCATGGCACTGCACGCACGCAGCGCCGACGTGCACACCCGTGAGCTTGTAGGGTGTCCGGGCGTTGTGGTCGAAGATGGCGGGCTGCCAGCCGTTTGGCGTGTGGCAGCTGGCGCAGCTACTGCCGAAGCTGCTCTCGTGATTGGCGGGCCGCTCGTGGCAGGATGCGCAGGCGGGGGAAGTCCCGGCAAAGACACCACCCTTGTGGCACGACATGCATGCCACATCCGCATGATGGCCAACGAGGGCAAACCCGGTCTTGGCATGGTCGATCTTGACGTCCGACCACCCAGCGGGGTTGTGGCAGTCGCCGCACGACGTCCCAAAGGCGCCCTTGTGGGGCTCCACCTGCTTGTGGCACGCGACGCATTGGGTGGGCGTCGCCTGCATGGCGGCCATCGATGTGGTGGTTGTGTGGCAGGACGAGCAGGCAGCGCTTGTGTGGAGGCCGACGAGCGGGAACGCCGTGCGGGTGTGGTCAAACGTGACGTTGGTCCAGCCACCTGGGTTGTGGCAGTCGCCGCACGACGTGCCGAATGTGCCGTTGTGGGGCTCCGCCTGCTTATGGCACGCGACGCAGTCGGTTGGCGTGGATTTGAAGGCGGCAAGCGAGCTCATGTCGGTGTGGCAGGCGTTGCAGGTTGTGCCTTCATGCTTGCCGGTCAGCGGGAAGCCGGCGTGCTTGAACGAGCCCGTGTCCGGACCCCGCCCGGCCGCGTGACACGCAAGGCATTCCTGATCGGTGAGGGTGCCCGACGGGTGGCGCACGTTGCGCGACTTGAAACCGTCCGGCCCATGGCAAGTCAGGCATGTCGGCAGGTTGTCAAGCGGGTGTTGGACTACCGGAGGCCGGTTGGCAATGCTGTTGTGCGGGTCATGGCACTCGAGGCATTGCGTCACGTAGTGCTGCGTCGTGACGATCTGCTTGAGGGTCCCTGGGCGCCCCAGCACAACCTGGTGGCAGCGCAGACACGCCTCTTCAGTGGGCGTGGTGATTGCGGCGGCTGCGAGAACGACACCGGAACCGCTGGCGGCGGCGGCAGTCGCCGCGGTGGTGTGGTCCAGGAGCGCGCCGTGACAGCTCTGGCAGCCGATGGCCTGATGAGGCGCGGTCAGGAGCTTCGAGGACTCAGGCGCATGGCAGCCCGCACACGACCCTGACCCGTCGAAGCGCATGTCCTGCGCCGCCCACTGCTTGGCGTTTGCCTCGCGGTTGACGCTGAAGTCCAAGTAGGGGGACCAGGCGACGGCCGCGGCGCCGAAGAGCGCCAAGGAGATGGCCGCCGACCCGGCCAGAACCCCGATGACGCCCAGCACGGCACCCCGGCGCGTGCGGGGTCGAACGGAGGCCCAAAGCGTACGGATTTGGGGCATGTGGCTCACATGTGGGTCGGACGGACTGCCGACAGCCACATCGTCCGGGGTGAGCCCACCCCAATACTAGGCAGGGTGGCCCCTCAAGGACGGGCGGACCGAGTGAAACCTTTGTGCGGCGCCGAGTCTCACACAACTGCGTCGACCGCATGGACACGGCCAACCGTGGGCGCACTTTGGAGTTGGCGGTTATGATCCGCGCGCAATGAACACCCGCGATCGCCGCCTCTGCGGCGCCTGTTGCTCCTGTAGCCGGCGAGTGCTGGCTTGGAGCCCGGTCGCGCCCGTTCGCTGACCGGAGCCCCTCGCGGGCTCTCGCGTTTCCCCCATCGCGCTCCGGCATCGCCCCATGCCCGCCGCGATGTGCCCCGCATCCCCGCAACCCGGTTTCGTCCGTGCCCGGAGGGCTCCCTTGCATCCCCTGACCAGGTTGGTCCACCAGTGACCCACCGCCAAGCACCCGACGCGATTGACCACGACGGCGACCATGTGTTTGCGCGCACGCTGGCACGGGACCGCATCGCCCACGGCCGCATCTACCCACTGAAGCGTGACGTTGCAGCATTTGCGGACGCGCTGTTGGGGATCCTGTTCCCCCAGCTGTCCGACGACGCCCTCGCCGCGCCCGACGATCTGGCCGCGCGCCTTGTGCTGGCCCGCCGGGACCTCCACCGGCTTGTCGAGCCGCTGACTGACCACGACACCGCGGACCGCGTCATCGCCGCCTTTGCCGAGGCGCTGCCCGCCGCGCACGCCGCGCTGCTGGTGGACGGCGAGGCGATCCTTGCCGGCGACCCGGCTGCCGAGTCGCTTGACGAGGTGGTTGCGGCGTACCCGGGCTTCTTGGCCATCGCCATTCACCGCGTCGCCCACATCCTCTACGAGCTCTCCGTCCCAATCCTGCCCAGGCTTCTGGCCGAGGTTGCCCACACCCGGACCGGCATCGACATCCACCCTGGCGCAACCATCGGTCGCGGCTTCTGCATCGACCACGGCACCGGCATCGTCGTGGGCGAGACGGCGGTCATCGGCGACGGCGCAAAGCTCTATCAGGGCGTCACCCTTGGCGCGCTATCGGTAGTGAAGTCGCTCGCCGGCACCAAGCGCCACCCAACCATCGGCGACCGCGTCGTCATCTATGCAAACGCCACGGTTCTCGGCGGGGACACCGTCGTTGGCGCCGATTCGATCATCGGCGGCAACGTGTTTGTCACAAGCTCCGTGCCCGCCGGCTCCGTCCTCTATCAGACCAGCCGCGCCAAGGTTCGCCAGGCGGACGACTGGTTCGCCGACATCGACTTCGTCATCTAGGCCGCAAGGCTCAGCGTCCCACCCCGCACCAGAGGAGCAACAGGTGCCCGCAAACAGCGTTCTGGACCTCATCGGCAACACGCCGCACGTCCGCATCAACCGGCTCTTTGACCCGCGCGTCAGCGTCTGGTCAAAGCAGGAGAAGGCAAATCCCGGCGGCTCCATCAAGGACCGCATCGGTCTGGCCATGATTGACGACGCCGAGCGACGCGGCGTCATCACGCCCGGCAAGACGACGATCATCGAGCCCACGTCGGGCAACACCGGCATCGGCCTTGCGCTTGTGGCCGCGGTGAAGGGCTACCGCCTGATCCTGACCATGCCCGAGTCGATGTCGATTGAGCGGCGCAAGCTGCTGCTGGCGTACGGCGCGGAGCTGGACCTGACGCCGCGTGAGCTTGGCATGAAGGGCGCAATCGCCCGCGCCAAGGAGCTGGCTGCCGAGACGCCGGACAGCTGGATCCCGATGCAGTTTGAGAACCCCTCAAACCCGGCCATCCACCGCGCCACCACCGCCGCGGAGATCCTCCGCGACTTCCCGGACGGCCTTGACTACATCGTCACGGGCGTTGGCACCGGCGGCCACATCACCGGTGTTGCCGAGGCGCTCAAGGTGCAGTGGCCCAACGTGAAGGTCTACGCCGTGGAGCCCACGCTCTCGCCGGTGCTCTCAGGCGGAGCCCCGGGTCCGCACCCCATCCAGGGCATCGGCGCTGGGTTTGTGCCGTCCGTGCTCAAGACGGACCTCCTCGACGGGATCCTCAAGGTTGACCCGGCTGACGCAATGGCCTATGCCCGCCGCTCGGCCAAGGAGGAGGGGCTCCTGATCGGCATCTCGTCCGGCGCCTCGCTTGCCGCCGTGGCGCAGCTGATCCCGTCCGTGGCCGATGGCGCGCGGATCCTCACCTTTGCGTATGACACCGGCGAGCGCTACCTCTCGGTGGACGCGCTCTGGGGCTAGGCACCCGGGGCCGCTAGAGCCCCATCAGCCCGGCGTCTCGCGATGCCCCGGTCTCGGCCGGGGCATCGTCACGTCCGGCGTCCCGTCAGGCCAGCAGGTGCAGCCCGGCAAACAGCCCCTGCACGCCGAGGTTGTCAGCGAGGTCTGGGAAGAACCAGCGCAGCGCATCCACGAGGCCGTCGTCAGACGAGGAGCGCACCACGACGTGTGCTGCCTCACGCACGTCGGCGGTTGCCGAGCCCATGGCCGCAGAGCGACCGGCGAGGCGGAGCAGCTCCTTGTCGTTGGCAGCGTCACCAACGGCGGCGACCTCGTCAAGGCTGATCCCGCGGCCGGTTGCAAACCACGCCACGGCCTCGCCCTTGTTGGTCCCCGGCGCAAGCAGTTCAATGCCTGAGAGGTCGGACCAGACCACGGCCGCACGACCACGGAAGCGCTCCACCGCGGCGAGGCGGACCGACCAGTGGCGTTCGGGGCCCGTGGGCAGGAACAGGCGGATGGGCGTTTCGGACGCCAGCGATGTCAGATCAGGCTCGCCGACAAGGTGGCCCGGGCCGTCGTGCGCCCGCCAGAAGCCGTCGGCATCCTCGGCGATGTGCTCGGCACGGTGGCCGTCAAGAAGCGTCGCGATGGGGTCAAGCTGCAGTTCGCGAGCAAACGCAACCGCGTCGAGGTAGACATCCGGGGGCAGGGCCCGCAGCCTGCGGATCGACCCCGTTGCCGGATCCGAGATCAGGGCGCCCTGCATCGTGATCTGGGGTCCGTCAAGCCCAAGGTCCGCGGC
This sequence comes from uncultured Chloroflexota bacterium, assembly GCA_903924005.1. GTDB lineage: Bacteria > Chloroflexota > Limnocylindria > Limnocylindrales > CSP1-4 > CAIXZV01. The sequence goes on from CAIXZV010000148.1 coordinate 6,295, forward strand.
GATCTCGGCCACACCATCCCACGGCGAGCGCCCGGTGGCGAGGAGAACCTCGACGCCGCTGGCCGCCACGGTCCGGACTGCGTCACGGACAACCGGACGGAGCAGGCCCTGCGTGTCGAGCAGGGTGCCGTCGATGTCGATTGCGACGAGGAGCGGACGGCCCGGCGCGTCTTCGGCGAACTGGCTCTTGCTCGCGGCATCGGGGCGCCGCGCCGGCAGTTGTCGGCCACGCGAAACGCCGCGGGCGGGCCGCGGCGCGGAGGGCAGGGTCACGGCGAGGCGGCGCGGGGTACGCCAGGTGCCAGGAAAGCGCGGGGTCATCGTGGAGACGCTCCATTCCGGCGAGTCAAGCACGCTTGGCCGTCGACGAACCCCCGAGTCACAGGGCGGGTTCCTCAGCCAGCTTCAGCAGACCACGTCGGCGGGAGCGCGCCAATCAAGTGACGGTCAACGCTCCGTGAACATCCGGTTCGGCGCGTTTCCGCCGCAAATCACGCGAGGACGGCGACACCGTTGGCTGTTGGTCGAACGCGCCACACCAGCCAGACCAGCGCCGCAATCAGCAGCACGTACATCAGGTTCCAGAACTCGGTGAAGTTGACGTACGCGGCCAGCTGGGCTCCCTGCGTGGGCGAGTACAGGGCAACCATTGCGGCAAGACCGCCCAGCAGCCGGACCCGTCGCCGGCCGTCGCCGATGACCGCACCCAGTGCCGGGATGATCCAGCACGCGTGGTGCTGCCAGGACATCGGGGCAACCAGCACCGACGTCAGACCCACAATGCCAATCGCCGCCAGCAGGTTGCCCGCCCGGTGCGCCCGCCAGGCGAGGTACAGCCCAAGCAGCGCCACCGGAACCGCAACGGCCAGGTAGAGCGCGATGGGTGGCGTCTCTCCCAGCAGTCGCGTGAGCAGCCCGAACAGGCTCTGGTTGTTGACCCGCTCCGCACCGATGCGGCCAGCGATGCCGAAGACGAAGCCGCCAAAGAAGTAGTCGGCCACAAGCTTCGGGAGCAGGAGCGCGGCGATACCCCAGCAGGCAAGCGTGGTGGCCGTGGCCGTGACGGCGGCGCGGAACTGCCGGGTGAGAACCCAGTGCGCGATGACCAGCGCCGGGGTCAGCTTGACGGCGGTGGCGATGCCCACCAGCACGCCCTGCCAGCGCGACTGCCGCTCGCGCAGAAGCACCGCGTCCACCGTGCAGGCAAGCACCACGAAGATGCCCACCTGTCCGTAGTAGAGGACCTCGGCCACGGCGCCCAACGGGAGGGTGAGGATTGTGGCCGCGGTGATGAGCAGGAGGCGCTGACGCCTTCCACCCGGTTCTGCAGCCGTGAGCTGGCGGATTGACAGCGCAACCAGGGCCCAGAGCGCCACGAGCGATCCGCCCGTCCACAACACGCGCAGCACGATGGTGGGCAGCAGCGAGAGCGGGGCGAAGACGATTGGCCACACCGGCGGGTAGATGTAGGGCAGGCCGTTGCCCGCCTGGGTGAACGCGGTGCTGTATGGCGAGAGCCCGTCGCGGACGAACTGGCCACCCTGCGTGAAGTGGTTGAGGTCCTGGTAGTCAAACTTCGCAAGCGTCATGAAGTCGCGAGCCATCAGGGCCAGCCAGACAAGCGCGAGGCCCACCAGCAGCGGGACGCCCACGCTGCGCGCGACCGATCGATCCACTAGCAGCACCCGTCCTCTTGGCACCGCCCCATCGCAGGTCTGACCTGCGGGCCTTGAGCGGGCCTTGTGCGGGGCGGGCGGATGCTACCACCGGGGCACATCAGCGGAGCCCAGATGCCGGCCCAGAGCCGCTCGCGTGTACGATCAAACGGCATATCTCCGTTGGCCTGCACCCGATCCGGAGGCTCCCGTGAGCACGCTGATCCGCGACACCGTCTCGATGCTGGCGTCCACGCCGGTCCGCTGGGCGGCCTTGGCCGGCATCGAGCCCGAGCTGCTTGCGCGTGAGCCGGCGCCGGGCGAGTGGTCCGCGCTGCACTGTCTTTCGCACGTTGTTGACACGGAGCGCTCTGTGTTCCGGGCGAGGGTGCTGGCAATCCTCGCGGGGCGGGACTTTGCGGCGTTTGATCCCGACGCAGACGGCAGCGACACGTCCGGCGTCTCCGCCCGTGCCCTTGCCGGTGACTTTGTTCGGCTGCGCGCGGCAAGCCTCGACACGCTGGCGGGCATCACGCAAGCCGACCTTGCCAAGACCGCCGTCCATGCCGAGTTTGGCCGTGTCACGATGGCCGAGCTGCTCAACCAAGTGACAGCACACGACACGATGCACTTGGTCCAGGCGGAGCGGGCGCTGATGCAGGCGTTTATTCCGGGCTCGGGCCCGTGGCGGTTCTACTTTGGCGACCACGACGTGGACGCAAAGCCCTAGGCGCTAACGCGCGAAAAAGGAGCGGGTCATGGATCGCGAGCGGCCCATCATCGGCCAGGTCAATGCGCTCGAGACACCGCGCTTTGCGGGGCCAAACACATTTGCCCGCATCCCGTCCATTACGGAGGTGCCCGACTACGACGTCGCGGTTGTCGGCATCCCGTTTGACACGGGTGTCTCGTACCGGCCCGGCGCCCGCTTTGGCCCAGCGGCCATCCGCGCGGGCTCCAAGCTCCTCCGGCCCTACAACCCGGAGTTGCGGGTCCGCCCGTTCTTGGACCAGCAGGTTGTTGATGCGGGCGACATCGCCGTCTCGCCGTTCAACATCGTTGCTGCGCTTGACGCGGTGACCGCAGGCATCACGCGGCTGATCTCCGCGGACCGACGGGTGCTGGTCCTGGGCGGCGACCACACGATTGCCCTCCCCGTGCTGCGAGCCCTCCATGCCGTCCACGGACCCATTGCACTGGTGCACTTTGACGCGCACCTCGACACGTGGGACACCTACTTCGGCGAGCCGTACACGCACGGCACGCCCTTCCGGCGCGCGTTTGAGGAGGGGCTGCTGGCGCCTGGCGCGTTCCATGTGGGCATCCGCAACTCGCTCTACGACGCGCAGGACCTCGTGGATGACCAGGGCTTTGGCTTCACGATTGTGACGAGCGTCCAGGTGGGCCGCGAGGGCGCGGCGGCCGTGGCGGCCCGGCTGCGGGAGGCGGTGGGGGATCGGCCGGTCTATGTGTCCGTGGACATCGACGTGCTGGATCCGGCGCATGCCCCGGGCACCGGGACGCCTGAGGCTGGCGGCCTGACGTCGCGCGAGCTGCTGGAGATCCTGCGCGGGCTCGCCGGCACGCGCTTGTTGGGTGCGGACATCGTGGAGGTTGCCCCGGCGTACGACCACGCGGAGGTGACGGCCGTTGCCGCGGCTGCCGTGGGCTTCGAGCTGCTCTCTGCGTTTACGGCGCGGTAGAGGGCCAGACGAGGTGCGCATGAGCCAGGCCGGCCTCCCCGCCACTCGCGACGCGGCACGCGAGCTCGTCGTCCTGTTCGCCCGGCGCCTCTTGGCCGAGCACCTCGTGAGCTACACGGCCGGGAACATCAGCACCCGGATTGCGGATGAGCCCGGTGTTGTGGCGGTCACCCCCGCGAGCACGGCCTACGACACGCTGCGACCCGAGGACATCGTCGTCGTCCGCCTTGATGGGTCCACCGTTGAGGGCTCGCGGCGGCCCACGTCCGAGCTGCCACTGCACACGCTGGTGTACCTCGACCGTCCCGACGTCGCCGGCATCGTCCACACGCACAGCCGGGCTGCGATGGCGGTGGCGGCGGTTGGGCTGGACGTCCCGCCGATCCTCCACGGCCTAGTCTCGGCCTGCGGCGGCGGCATCGTGACCGCGCCGTACGCGCGGGGCGGCACGGCCGAGGTGGCGACGAAGACCGCGGAGCCGCTGCGCACCAGGAGCGCCTGCCTGCTGCGGAACCACGGCGTCCTCGCCATCGGGCCGACGCTTGAGCACGCGTACAACGCGGCGAGCACCGTGGAGGGCGTCTGCGACGCGTATCTCCGGGCGCTCGCCTTTGGCCCGGTGCCCGAGATCCCCGCCGACGACGTGGAGCGCATCCGGCGCGAGCAGTGGGCGCCCGCCTGGGCATCGGCCGGCGATGGGCGGACC
>CAIXZV010000149.1 GCA_903924005.1 uncultured Chloroflexota bacterium
CCAGGCGGACGGGGTGCGCTCCACCAGCGACGCCTTCCGCGACGAAGTGGAGGCGATCCTGGACCGCGTCCTCCCGACGCTCGTGCCCGCGGACCGGCTGCTGACGCTGCAGGCCTCCGCGATCACCAGCCGCTTTGACTGGTTCGCCGTGCTGGCGCGTCTGGCCGCCTCCATTGGCGCGACGCTGCCCCAGCCGGACCTCTGGCGCTAGCGCCGTTCGGCGCGCCGGAGGGTGGCGCCGCTGGAGTGCTAGGTGCAAGTACTTCCAATCACGCGGAAGTAGATATGGGCACGCGGTCGTCAGGGCGCGCTGAGCTGCGTCGCCGGCGTCGTGGTGGGCTCCAGCACCACCGTCACGATGCCAAGAATCACCGACTGGGCCGCCGCCGAGAAGCCGGCCGTGACCTGCATCTGGACCGACGTCAGGCTGGTGAGCACGTTGGAGGCGTAGGCGGGGTTGACCGCGTAGTACGGACACCCCCACCCGGTGTGGCCGGTGCCGTCATCAACGAGCAGGGAGGTGTTCCCCATGCTGTTGTCGTACTCCAACATCGCGATCTCAGGGATGCCGGCGCCAGCGAACGCCGAGTAGCAGATCTGCACGCCGTCAACGCGCATCGCGCTGCCGCCCACGCTGGTGGGGATCACCACCGGGAGGATCATGGTGACCAGGCCAGCGGCGGAACTTGTCACCAGGGCGCCTGAGCTCTGGTACGAGACCGTCCCCACCCCGGACACCCCATTCTCGCGCCACCCAAACCCGCTCTGGCTGACCTGCGTCTGCCCGGCTGCCGGCACGAAGTCCGAAGCGTGCCGGCCGTCGAGCTTGTCCGCATTGAGGTTGGCCACGAGCGCCGAGGAGCTGACCTTCAGCGGTGGCGTGGCGGCCTTGGTGGTGATGGAGATCCCGGCGCCCGTCCCCTTGTTGGTGACCTGCAGGAGCGGCTTGGTGGTGGTGCCGGAAAGCGTGGTGGTGCCGCTGTAGACGTTGGACTTGCCGAGATTGAAGAGCGCGCCCAGACCGGATCCCGCGGCGGCTGGACCGACGGCGACGACGGCAAGGACGGCAACCGCCGCAACTGCGGCGACGAGGCGAAGCCGACGCGTGCGGCTGGTGGCGGGCACAGACATCAGGAACCCCTGGAGCACACCGCGTGACGTGCGGGCCCGTCCCTACCCCGGAGCCGCGAAGCCTACCAGCCCTCGCCGTCGGCCGACCGCGAAACCCGCATGCAGGGCTGCCGCCGCGTGCCACCGGGCGGCGCACCTGCACGGCGGCGGCACAAACGATTCGGGCACCGCGCAGTTGGACTTCCTGGCGCAACGCGGCGGCGGAGCGGCGTGGGGAGCGGGCTACCAGCCCTCGCCGTCTGCCACCCGCGCCGCAACCTCCAGCACTGCCGTGGCGGCGCCGGTCGTGGCGTCCAGCGTGATCCGCAGGGTTGCCTTGCCCCGCTCACCGGCGACATCCCAGGTGGCGGTTGTCACGCCATCACCGGCTGTCGGCAGACCCAGCGTCATCGCCCCAAGTCTTGGTGATGGCGCAGCCAGGGTCGGCGCCGCAGACGCAACCAGCGCGGACGACGGGTCCAGCACCGCCGCCACGTCCAGCGTCTGAACGCGCGGTGCCGCCTCGGGCGTGATGAGGATGGTCAGACGCAGCCAGCCGCGCTGGCCTCGAAGCCACCACGTTCGCTCGGCAGGCGACGAGGGCGCTGCATCGCGGGACGGTTCCGGGCGGAACGGGCCGCCCACGGACGCGACCGCCTGTGCCACCTCGGCGGCACGCCAGGCGCGGGGAGCATCCAGATCCATGTTCATGGCAAGGATGCGGTCTGCCAGCGCATCGTCCCAGCCCAGGACCAAGCGCTCGGCGTCGGCCGCAAGGGTCGCCATGGCGGGCACGGCCCGGACGCGGCGACGCGGCGCCACATCGGCGCGGACGAGACCCATCAGCGCGTCCGCCACCACCGGGCGAACCGGGGCGTAGCGAAGGTTGCCCAGACCGATGACGCCCAGACCGCTGGCTGGATGCCACGTCATGTAGGAGCCAAAGCCGGGGTAACCGCCGGCATGGCCGATGATGGTGCCGAGGTCCGGATCCAGGATCACCATCAGGCCAAAGCCGTAGCCGCCGGCGAAGACGCCCGGCGCCTGATCCGGCGCATGGGCGCGAACCTCCGGCGGAATGGCGCGCTGGACCTGCTGCATCTCGCGGCGCGAAGCACGCCGTAGCGGGTGGGCACCCGGTGCGCCCGGACCCTCGGGGTCGCTCCGGGCCGGGAACGCGTCGAGGAACCCGGCCACCCAGCGCGACAGGTCCCGCACCGTGGAAAAGACGCCGCCCATCGATGCCAGCGCGCCGTATTGATCGGTTGGCGCGTCAAGGCCTTCGGGGGTGTGGACGCCGTCGCGGAAGACGTGGCCGTGGGCCAGACGCGCCTCGGGCAGGCCCGACGCCAGATACGCCGTGGAGTGCATCCCCAGCGGGCGCAGCAGCCGGTCGCGGACAACTTCTCGATACTCGGCACCGGCGGCGTTGGTGATGACGCGGCCGAGGATCCCATAGCCAAGGTTGCTGTACTCAAACGCCGTGCCAGGCGGCCAGGCAAAGGTTGGCCCGGCGGCCAGCAGCGCGGCGAACGCGTCCAGTGGCAAGCCCTGCTGGCGGTCGCCCCAGGGATCGTCCGTGGCCAGACCCGCCGACATCGCCAACAGCTGGCGGATGGTGATGGGCCCAGCGTCCGCCACCGGCGAGCGCCAATCGCGCAACTCGGGCACGTGGTCCCCAACCGGGTCGTCCAGCCGGAGCCGGCCCTCGTCACGCAGCAGCAGCACGGTGGACGCGGTGAAGGACTTTGTCATCGAGGCGATGCGGAAGACGGTGTCCGCGTCCGGCCGGCGGTCCTCGTCCGCGCGCGCCGTCCCCAGCCCGCGCTCGTGCACCAGGACGCCGTCGCGCACCACACCCCACGCCACGCCCGGGACGTGCGCCGTCTCGGTGAGCCAGTTGAAGCGCGCGTCGAGCGCAACCAGTTCGTCGTCAAAGGCAGTCATTCCCAATCAGGCTCCAAGCAGTGCCAGCGGCACGACAGCTACCCCATCAGTGCGGCGGCGATACGCCTCCGGTCCGGTTGAGATGACGACGGTATCGACCATCCGATCGCCCAACCGTTCGCGAAGCCAACGCAGGTGCTTTGTGTCCTCGTCGGTGATGACCTGGCTGAGCTTGACCTCAACAGCGAGCACGCGCCCATCCTCGCCCTCGACGATGAGGTCCACCTCACGCTCGCCCCGGTGGGTACGGAAGTGGAACACGCTCGCGTCGTTGGCCGCCTGCGCGAAAACCCGAACGGAGAGGCAGGCGAGGGACTCGAAGAGCGCCGCGAGCAGCGTCCCCTCGCGCGCGATCCGCGGCCCCACATCCTGTCCACCCAACAGCGCGCCGGCGCTGACGTTGAGCAGCCGCGCGGCCAGCGCCGGATCAGCGAGGTGGTGCTTTGGTGGACCCGACAGGCGCGCGATGTAGCTCGACGTTGGCGCCCATGCCGGCAGGGGCTCGACGATTCGCAGGGCCTCAAGCACGTCGTTGTAAGGGGCGACGGTTGTCCTGGCCGGCTTCATCCCCTCCCCACTGGTCGCGGCGGCGCGGATCGATTCGAAGGAGGCCGTGGTGGAGGTGGCCGCGGCATACGCGGTCATCCAGCGGCGCAGGGCGGCTGGGTTGCGCACGACGCGGCCGAGATCGGCGAAGTCGCGCGTGACGATCCGGTCGATGTAACCGCTGATCTCGGCCCGACGCACGGCCTTGGCCATACCGCGCAGGCCGGGGAACCCCGACGCCACGATCTCGTCGGTGTATCCCTCGAGGCCAACATCGGTCCGGCCCTCGATGGTCTGCCCATCGGCTGCGAGCAAACCGGCGAGGCTGACCGTTGGGACTGCCAAGCCGCGCTCAGGGAGGGTCATCGGCCGCAGGTGGACGCTCACGATCCGGCCTGCGCCCGAATGGGTTGGGGCGCCCGTTGTTGCAGCAGAGCCGGTGAGCAGGAAGCGGCCCGGGGCGCGGTCCTCGTCCACTGCGGCGCGGACGATGTCCCAACTATCCGGAAAGCGCTGCCACTCGTCGATGAGGGTGGGCGGCGCCCCACGAGTGAGGCGGTCCGGGTTGGCTCGAACGATCTCGATCTCGGCTCGCCGGTCCAAG
>CAIXZV010000150.1 GCA_903924005.1 uncultured Chloroflexota bacterium
CACGCATGCCGAAGCCCCCAAGGTGGACGGCGAACGCCTGAACGACGCCCGTATCGCTACCTACGGCTGCCCCAACTGCACCATGCACTGCGGCATCACCATCCACGACGACGAAGGCCGCGAGTCCGAGCTGGACTACGAGCCGGTGGGGCTCCTTGGGCCAAACCTTGACCTCTACAACCTGCCCGAAGTTGCCTCGCTCAACTGGCTCTGCGACGACTATGGTCTGGACACGATCTCGGCCGGCAACGTGCTGGGCTTCTACGCCGACGCGATTGAGCGCGGCGCAACCCCTGGCGACCAGATCTGGGGCAATGCTGCCGCCTACAAGACCCTGCTGGGCCAGATCGCCCACCGAGAGGGCGAGATCGGCAACCTCCTCGCCGATGGCGCGCTGCGCGCGGCCGAGTCGTTTGGCCACGGGTCTGTGGACTATGCGATGCAGGTGAAGGGCCTGGAGATCTCCGCATACAACTGCAAGTTCATCCCGGGCATGGCGCTCGCGTTTGGCGTGAGCCCCATCGGCGCTCACCACAAGGAGTCCTGGATCATCACCTACGAGGTGAACCAGACGCCGCGCGAGTCCTACGGCCGGGACAAGGCGCAGAAGGTGGTGGATCTCCAGCGGATCCGTGGCGGTCTGTTCGAGTCGCTCGTCACGTGCCGGTTCCCGTGGGTGGAAGTGGGTTGGGGCGTCGAGCACTACCCGGTGTACTTCAACACCATCACCGGCAACGACTGGACGCTTGAGGACTTCTGGCCCATCTCGGACCGGATCTACGCCATCATCAAGCTGTTCTGGCTGCGCGAGTACCCGGACACGGACCGCACCGCGGACTACCCGCCGGCTGCCTGGTTTGACCCCGAAAACGCGGATGCCGAGGGCGTGATCGCCGGCAAGATCCTCGATCTTGAGAAGTACGACGGCCTGCTGCAGCACTACTACGACATCCGCGGCTATGACTCGCGCGGCGTGCCCACTCGGGCAACCCTCGAAGACTTGGGGCTGGCTGCCGAGGCAGCGGCTGCGGAGGCGTACGCGAAGCTCGGGTAGCGATGAAGATCACCCTCAAGCTGGTCGGCGGGTTCATCTACACGGTCGGGTTCAGCCAGCGGGAACTGGACGTTGCGCCGGGGACCACAGTCGCCGACATCCTCACGCTGATCGCCATTGACCGCCGGATGCCGATGGTCATTGCCCAGAACGGGGTTGGCGTCCGCGAGGACCAGGTTGTGGGGGAGGGCGACCGGATCATGGTCGCCCCCATCTTCTCGGGCGGCTAAAGCCTCGGAATTCGCTCTGCGCTACATTCTGGCGACCTGCCTGCGCCCCGCGAACCGAGGATGACCATGAGTGCTGCGCCCCGAATCAAGATCACCTACGCCACGCTGCGCGCGGACAACGAGGAGCTCCACGCGCTGTATGAGGCGGGGCTGGAGAAGGCCAAGGGCCGCCTCGGCGCGTACCACCGCAACTACATTGGAGGCAAGGAGCGCGACGGCGAGGGCACCTTTGAGGTCCGCTCGCCCATTGACCGCGACATCCTGGTTGGCACGTTTGCCAAGGCCACGCGTGACGACGTCAAGGACGCAATCGCCGCTGCCCGCAAGGCACAGCCCGCCTGGTTCCGCCTGGGCTGGGAGAAGCGCCTGTCGATTCTGGCCGATGCCGCCGAGTTGATCTCCGAGCGCCAGATGGAGTACGGCGGCCTGATGGCCATCGAGGTGGGCAAGACCCGCATTGAGGCGCTGGGCGAGGTGGAGGAGGCCGCGGACCTCATTCGCTACTACAGCAAGACCGCGAGGGACAACAACTTCTACGAGCACCCGATGGACAACCTGGGTGACTCGTCGGTCCGCACCAAGTCCATCCTGCGGCCGCACGGCGTCTTTGCCGTGATCAGCCCGTTCAACTTCCCGATGGCCCTGTCCGCCGGTCCCACGTCGGCCGCGATGATGGCTGGCAACACGGTGGTCTTCAAGCCGGCGTCGATCGCCTCGATGTCCGCCGTGGCGCTGATGGAGTGCTACCGCGACGCGGGCGTCCCCGAGGGCGTGTTCAACCTGGTGATGGGCCCGGGCGAGTCCGTGGGCGACGAGATCCAGACCAACCCCGGTATCGACGGCATCGTCTTCACCGGCTCCTACGAGGTTGGCATCGACCTCTTCCGCAAGTTCTCCACGGTCTACCCACGCCCGTGCATCGTGGAGATGGGCGGCAAGAACCCGGCCATCGTCACCCGCACCGCCGATCTCGATGAGGCGGCCGAGGGGATCATGCGCTCAGCGTTTGGCTTTGGCGGGCAGAAGTGCTCGGCCAACAGCCGGGTCTACGTGGACCGCGAGGTGCATGACGAGCTCGTCAAGCTGCTCGTCGCCAAGACCGAGAAGCTCGTCGTTGGCGATCCGCTCCCGCGGACCGCGTTCATGGGCCCGGTCATCGACCAGCGTGCCGTTGACCGCCACCAGCAGGCCGTCGCCGAAGCGCGCCGTGACGGCACGGTGTTCACCGGCGGCGAGCACCTGACGGAGGGCGCCCTCGCCCGCGGCTTCTACGTGGAGCCCACCGTGGTTGGCCTCCCGTCATCGCATCGGCTGTTCACCGATGAGCTCTTTGCGCCGTTCACGGCCGTGGCGGCGGTGGACTCGCTTGACGAGGCGATCCAGTTGTCCAACGCAAGCGCCTACGGCCTGACGGCCGGCGTCTTCGCGGAGGATCCCGCCGAGGTCACCAAGTTCCTGGAGGAGATCCAGGCGGGCGCCGTCTACGTGAACCGCCGCGCGGGCGCCACCACGGGTGCGTGGCCAGGCGTGCAGGCGTTTGGCGGCTGGAAGGGCTCCGGCTCCACCGGCAAGTCCGCCCTGTCGATGTACTACGTTGCGCAGTTCCTGCGGGAGCAGAGCCACACCATCGTGGACTGACCCCCGTTGTATTCTGGCCGTAATGGAGGGCGTCCCGAGAGGGGCGCCCTCTGCCGTTTTGGCGTGTTTTGGCGCGTCTTTGCGGTGTTCGGCGGGTGGGTGTTCTGGTAGCATCGACTATGCAGACTGCATAAGTCCTATTCGCTTTCGGTTGCCCTCGGCCCCGGCCCGTCCCCGCCGCGTCCGCAGCCCGCAGGCCCGCCAACCCGCCCGAGAACCACGCTGCACAAACCCGAGGAGGCCCCCGTGACCCAGCCGCTCAACGAGCGACCCGTCCCGGACATCATCACCGAGATCCCCGGCCCCAAGGCCCGGGCGCACGTGGTGTTTGACGAGACCTGGACCAGCCCCAGCCTCCCGCGGGCGTACCCGATCGTCCCGGTGCGGGGCCTCGGCTGCAAGCTTGAGGACATCGACGGCAACGTGTTCCTGGACTTCGCGGCCGGGATCGCCGTGAACTCCACGGGCCACAGCCACCCGGCGGTGGTGGCGGCCATCCAGGATCAGGCAGGCCTGCTCCAGCACATGAGCGCAAGCGACTTCTATCTGCCGATTTATGCGCGCGCGGCCGCTGAACTGGCCCGGATTGCGCCCATGAAGGGCAAGACCCGCGTCTTCATCGGCAACTCCGGCGCCGAGGTGGTCGAGGCCGGCCTCAAGCTTGCCCGACACCACACAAAGCGCCAGAACGTGATTGCGTTCCTTGGCGCCTTTCACGGCCGCACCATGGGCGCCGTGAGCCTCACGGGCTCCAAGGCCAAGTACCACGCAGGCTTTGGCCCGCTGCTCCCGGGCGTCTATCACGTGCCGTACAGCCTCGACGGGCTGGACGAGATTGAGCAGCGCATCTTCAAGCGCCTGATGCCCGCCAACGAGTTTGCCGCCATCATCGTGGAGCCCA
>CAIXZV010000151.1 GCA_903924005.1 uncultured Chloroflexota bacterium
CAACCAAGCGTGGTTGACCGGCTTACCGCAAGCGAGGACGCATCCTGCGGCACCACAAACCCTGAGACGTGCCCGCGCGCGGGGAATATCTCGAGCGACACCCGAGCCGGCAGATAACGGCGGTCCGGGGCACAACCCCTGGATCGCCCGGCCGAGGCGGGCTTGGTGTCCGGCTTGGCAACTCCTCGGCCTCGGGGCCGCCGTCTGGGACGGCGGCCCATCAGTTTGCCCAGCAACACCCGCCCCGGACGCTATCCTCGGGTGGTGATGAACCCTGACGACCTTGACGACGTCCGCCCCGCAACCGATGCCGAAGCCGCTGACGTTGTGGCCATGCACGCTGCAAACCTGCTCGCCTGGGACGAGGCCGCAGAGGATTACGAGCGGCGTCTGGCGGGCTCAATCAGCCTGCTCAGCTCGGGCGGACACAGCCTGCTCCCTATCGAGACGGCGCTGCTGGGCAACCTCCACGGTTGCGCCCGTGCGGTGCACCTCCAGTGCGCGGGCGGCGAGGACACGCTTTCGCTGTGGCGGATTGGTGCGGCCGCGGTGGTGGGGGTTGACTTCAGCCCGCGCATGCTCTCGCTCGCGGAGCGTCTGACAGCCGCAGTTGGCGCACCCGCAACCTGGGTCCAGGCAGACGTCCGCGATCTGCCTGCGTCCATGGACGGCACCGCTGCGCTCGTCTTCTCGGGTCGCGGGTCCGTGATGTGGGTGCAGGATCTTGACGGCTGGGCCGCCGGTATCGCCCGCCTGCTGGCCCCAGGGGGCCGCTTTGTCCTGTTTGACGGCCATCCGGCCGAGTGGCTGTTTGACGGCGACGGCGACGGTGGATGGCTCCTGACGGACTATGACTACTTCGGTGGCCCGGAAGCCTCGCGCGGCTGGGCGCCCGCGTACATCGAGCGCCTGTCCGTCCCCGACGGCCAGCAGCACTGGAAGTTCGCCCATGCCTGGACGCTTGGCGAGGTAGTCACGGCGCTCGCCCAGGCGGACCTGCGCCTTGTGCGCGTGGCCGAGTACCCGGTGGACTGGTGGGGCGGCCATCGCGACGTCGAGCCGGCGGAGCGGGGGCGCCTGCCGCTGTCGTTCTCGATTGAGGCGGTCCGCCGCTAGCCGGCCTGACCCTCGGTGTCGCGTGCCGCCCCGCTTGTGCGCAGGCGAAGCCGCTGCGGCGCCAGCACCCACGTCAGCGGCAGCATCGCCGCTGCAATCGCCACAAGCGCCCAGAGCCCCTCGCCAAAGGACCCCGTGGCATCGCGCACGGCGCCCAGGGCAAACGGCGCCCCAGCGGCCACGAGATACCCCGCCAGGAGCATGAGCGCTGCGGCCCCGCCTGTCTCATGGGCATCGCGGCCCACGTCGGACGGGAGCGTCTGCACAAGCGTGAACATCATGCCCAGGCCCGCGCCAAGGATCAGGGCCCACAGGTAGCCGGGCTCCGGAACCAAGACCACGCCCAGCAGTCCGGTGATTGACGCGAATGCAGACGCGGCAAGGAGCTCGCGGCGCCCAACCCCCCAGCGCGCCAACACCGGCACCGCCAGGATTGCAACAAACCCGATGATGTTGGAGAGCGAGATCAGCATGGCGGCGGAGCCCGCGTCCCACCCCCGCTCAACATAGGCGCTTGGCAGCCACGCAGCGGTCCCGTAGTACAGACAGGACTGCAGGCCAAACAGGAGGCCAAGTCCCCAGACGGCAGGCCGCCTGATGGGCAGGTCGCGGAGACCCGGGCGACGAGCGGGCTGCACGGCCGCAACCGCGGGCCTGGCGGCTGCCGCGTCACGGCGCGCGTCACGGCGAGCGTTGCGAAGCGCAAACACAAACACGGGAACACCGGCCACGGAGAGTACGGACACCGCAACCAGGGACGCCTGCCATCCGCCCAGCAACCCGGCCAACGGCACCGCGAGAGCAGCGGTCAGTGCTGCGCCCGCAGTTGTTCCAGCAGCGTAGGCGGACGTGCCGGCAACCACGTGGTTTGCCATGCGCGAGCGGACCAGCATGGCCTGCAGCGGCCCGGCAAGCGCCGTCGCGATGCCAATCACCACCGTCATCGCCAAGATCGGCACGGCAACCCCGGCAAGACCGCGGAGCACGCCGGCAGCCGCGATCACCAGAGCCACCACCACAATCGCCCTACCCGCGCCCAGCCTGCCGCCAATCCCTGGGGCGAGAGGAGCAAAGAGCCCCATGCAGAGGACGGGGATGGCGGTGAGCAGACCCACAAAGGCATGGCTCACGCCGAGACCATCCCGGATGGGGACGGCCAGCGCGCCAATCACCGCCAGTTGTGGACGAAGGGCGATTGCCGCCAGGAGCAGACCCCCAAGCAAGGGGGCGGACGGGGCGAGACCGCCGGCGGACCGGCTAGAAGGGTTGGGCATCAGGCCCCAAGGATGCCAGATACCCCGTTGACGCCGGCGCGCCTGCGTTGGACTATCACGCGATGGACGATCTGCCCCTGGATGACGACATGGATCCGCGCGAGGCGGAGCGCATCCGCCGACGCGATCACGACCTTGACGCTGAGCGTCGGGCCCTGCTTCGCCCCGGCATGGGCAAGGTCTTCAAGCAGATCATTGACAGGCAGGTTCGCGAGGTCGACGAGCCGCCGCCCCGCAAACCCAAACACCACCGAGGCTGACGTCCGGCGCGGACCCGGCCACCTCTGCTACGTTCAGGCCGATGCATCCCGTCGAGCCGCGAGCCACCTACCGCGCGCTCTTCGCCATCCCGTCGATGCCACGCGTCCTGTTGGGCATGGTCCTCAGCAGGACGGCCAACAGCATGCTGGGCGTGGCGGTCCTTCTAGATCG
>CAIXZV010000152.1 GCA_903924005.1 uncultured Chloroflexota bacterium
GGCAAGGGCGGTGCAGCAGGCGTGTCCGCCATCGTGATGATGCTGCTCTGGGCTGCAAGCGGCCTAAGCATCGGTGGCCCGCTCGTCACGCTCAGCCCGTTCCACTGGACCGCCGAGATGATCCCGCTGGTGGGTCTTTACGCGTGGCCCGGCGTGATCCTCACGGGCGTCCTGGGCGTGGTGCTGCTGGTTGTGGGCGTGGAGCTGTTTGTGCGCCGCGACATGGGCGTGACGATGGGCCTCTCGCTGCCCGGCCTGCCGCAGGACCTGCTTGGCGTCCGCGGTCCCATCAGCCGCGCGATTGGCGATCAGCTGCCGCGGGCCATCGCCTGGGGTCTGGGGATTGCGCTCTGGAGCGCGCTGCTGGCCTCGCTTGTGGGCTCGTTCACCACCCAGCTCACCGGGGAGCAGAACCTCACCCAGATCTTTAGCCAGATCTTCAAGGGGTACGACTTCTCCAACGCCGGGGGCTGGATGCAGCTCTATGCCGAGCTCTTCTACATCTTTGTGGGTCTTGCGGCGGCCACCTTTGTGTCGAAATGGGCGTCGGACGAGACCGACGGCCGGCTTGAGGCCGTTATCTCCGGAACCGTCACGCGCGCCCGATGGGTGGTTGCCGGCGGGATCGCGGCGCTGGTCTCGGTGGTGATCATGACCGTGCTGTTTGCGCTGGGGATTGTCCTCGGGGCGGCGTCCGGCGGCAGCGGGGCCGGTGATGCGGTGCTTGGTTCAGCCTCGCTTGGCCTGTTCGCGGCCGCGATGGTGGGCGTGGGCGTTGCGGTGGGCGGCCTCTGGCGAACGTCGCTGGCGGCCGAGGTCACGGCCGTCGTGGTGATTGCCACGTACCTGATCGGGATGTTTGGCCCCGCGCTCAACTGGCCCAACTGGGTGACGCAGCTTGCGCTGACCAACCATGTTGGCAAGCCGATGATTGGCCAGTGGGACATGACGGGCGTTGTTGCGTCCCTCGTGATCGCGGTGGGCGGCATTGCGCTGGGCGCGTGGGGCGCAAGCCGGCGCGACATCGAGCGCTAGCGCCGCTCAGCGGCGAGGCCCGTCCGGAATGCTCGCCACGCGGGCGTTCTGGAAGAACTCGGGCTGCTCTGCGGGTAGCCGCGCGTCGTGCGGAGCGTGGCGGCGTGCGGCAGCGGTGTCGCGTGTTCCGGAATGCTCGCCTCACGAGCGCTATCGGCCCACGCCCCGGATAGCGCTCGCCACCTGAGCATTCCGGCCGAACGGGGCTGCCAGACGGCGCATAACGCTCCCCGGGCGGGCATCCCGGACAAACTGCCGGGCGGGTGTTCCGGAACGCTCGCCACCTGAGCATTCCGGCCAAACCCGCCAAACCCGCCAAACCCGCCAAACCGGCCGAACGCGCGGCGGGTGGCAGCCGCCCGGCCGATAGACTCGTCTGATGGACTCACTGGCCCTCGCGTGCGTGCTCGTCTCGGCGGTCCTGCACGCGTCCTGGAACATCCTGCTCAAGACGGCAGGCGATCCGCTCCGGACAGCAACTTTCGGGATGCTCACAGCGTCGGCTGTCCTGCTGCCGGCGGCATCCGTGGGCTGGTGGCTTGCGGGCCAGCCCGCAATCCCGCTGCAGGGCTGGGTGCTCGGCGTCATCTCTGGCCTTGTGGAGGTGGCGTACTTCGTTTTTCTTGCGGCCGCGTATCGTCGCGGCGACCTGTCCGTCGTCTCGCCGCTGGCCAGAGGCAGCGCGCCGCTGCTGATGGTGGCGGTGGGCGTGGGCTTGTTGGGTGAGCGGCTGGCGCCCCCGTCCTTCGCCGGCGTTGGCATCCTCCTTGCCGGGCTCCTCACGATCCAGCGTCCGTGGCGGCTGCTGCGCGGCTCTCACGCTGCCCATCGCGGCGCCGCCGGCTTTGCGCTTCTCACCGGGCTGATGATCGCCACGTACACCAGCATTGACCGCGTGGGCTCACAACTCATGGCCCCGTGGCTCTACGTCGCGATCCTGTGGGGCGTGGGCGCCGGCGGTCTGGCCGTTGTGGGCTGGCTTCGGCCTCGGATTGCCGGCGGGATGTTTGCTCCGCCCCCGATGCCGTTCAGCGTGGGGAAGGCGGTGGTTGGCGGCCTGATGACGCTTGGCGCGTATCTGCTTGTCCTGTTTGCGCTTTCGCGCGCCGAGGTGTCGCTTGTTGGTCCGCTCCGTGAGTCGTCTGTCCTGCTGACGTCCGCCTGGGGGATCCTCCGCCTTCGGGAGGCGGCGGGCCGTCGAGAGATCGCCATTCGGCTGGTGGGTTCCCTCATGGTGCTGACCGGGGTCCTCACGCTCGCAATCGCGGGCTGAGTGCGACAATCGGGCACGCCCCGGCACCGCACCGAACACCGCGCCCCACACCGCGCCGCAAGACATCGCGCAAGGAGCCCCAATGCCCGCCCTCAAACTCGGCTACAAGGCCTCGGCCGAGCAGTTTCCGCCCCAGCGCCTCCTGAACCTCGCGGTGGCGGCGGAAGACGCGGGCTTCGATTCCGTCTGGACGAGCGACCATTTCCAGCCTTGGCGCCACACCGACGGCCACGCCCCCAACGCCCTTGTCTGGCTTGGCGCGGCATCGCAGGCCACCAAGCGTGTGGTGCTTGGGACCAGCGTCCTCACGCCCTCGTTTCGCTACAACCCGGCCATCGTGGCGCAGGCGTTTGGGACGCTGGGCTGCCTTGCGCCCGGCCGCGTGATCCTGGGTGTGGGCACCGGCGAGAGCCTCAACGAGGTCCCGGTGGGCGTGGTGTGGCCGGAGCAGGCGGAGCGCTTCGCCCGCCTGAAGGAGTCCGTCCAGCTGATCCAGCAGCTCTGGCGAGGCGATCGGCTCACCATCGAGGGCGAGTACTACCGCACCTCCAACGCCACCATCTACGACCGTCCCGAGGAGCCTGTTCCGGTCTATATCGCGGCATCCGGGCCAGCCGCGGCAAGGCTCGCCGGGCGCATCGCCGACGGGTTCATCTGCACCAGCGGCAAGGGCGCTGAGCTCTACGTGGACACCCTGCTGCCAGGACTCGCCGAGGGTGCAGAGAAGGCCGGCCGCGACGTGGCAGCCCTAGACAAGATGATCGAGATGAAGGTCTCTTTCGACACCGACGGCGCGCGCGCGATGGAGGACACGAAGGTCTGGGCGGCGCTTGCGCTCACAGCCGAGCAGAAGATGGGCATCCACGACGCGCTTGAGATGGAGGAGGCAGCCAAGCTTGCCGAACCCGTGGCACACCGCCGCTGGCTTGTCTCGTCAGACCCGGACGAGCATATCGAGCAGATTGCGCCGTACCTTGCCTATGGGTTCAACCACCTGGTGTTCCACTTCCCGGGGAGCGACCAGGAGGCCGCGATCAAGCGCTACGGCGAGCTGATCCTGCCGCGGCTGCGCGCCCGCTTCGGCTGAGGTTCGGGCGGCCGCCGGGTTCGGGCGGCCGCCGGGGTCGCGCCGCGCCGTCCAGGTCAGGCCGCGCCGCCCGGATCAGGCCACGCCGCCCCGGTCAGGCCGCGGCGGCCCTATTTGAGCGGCGGCCCCAAAGCTGCCGCAGGGCTGAGCCAGACGAGACGATGGCGATGCCGGCCACGATCAGCGCGGTGCCGCCAATGCGGTTGGGCGTGATGGGATCTCCTAGCACGAGCGCGCCCGCTGCGATCCCCACGACCGGCAGCAGGTACGACACCGTTGATGTCCGTGTGGCGCCCCAGTGCGACAGGATGGTGAAGTAGCACAGGTAAGCGGCTCCCGAGCCAAGCAGGCCCAGCCAGGCGATGGCGACAAAGGCCTCAGGCGCCGGATGCACCCGGCTGAACGGCTGGTCCACGATCAGCGCAAGCGGCACGATGATTGCTGCGGCAAAGCCCACCTGGAACAGCGCCGGGACCATCGGCCGCAGCCCGCGCACGTTGCGCCGTGCATAGATGTTGCCCGCGGCGTAGCTGATGGTGGAGCCCAGCATCATGAGCTCGCCCGGCACGTTGCCCGCGAGGCCTGACGTGAGCCCCGGCGCCACAAGCCAGATGACGCCCGCAAAGCCGATGGCCAGACCGATGAGCTTGCCTGCGGTCAACCCCTCCTCCGGCAGGAAGAACGGCGTGAGGATGATGACGCCAAGGGGCACGCCAGAGTTGAGGATGGAGGCGAGCGCCGAGTCGATGGATTGCTCGCCCACGGTGATCAGGGTGAACGGGATAACGATGTTGATCACGCTCATGACAAGCAGGTGGCCGTACTGGCGGCGGCTGCGAGGCAACTCCTGGCGTGCGATGGCCACGACGATGGCGAGGAAGATGAACCCCATCGTCAGGCGGCCGGCGATCAGCGTGAGCGGCGGTAGCGTCTCCACGCCAATCTTGATCCACAGATAGCTGGTTCCCCACAGGAAGCCCAGGGCAAGAAAGGGGAGCCAAACCCACGTGGTTGCCGATCGCTGCATCGCGGCAGCATACCGGTCTTGGCCCACGACGATAGGCCAAGAGCGCGGCGTGGGCCGGCCAGTGGACCAACTGCGCACCGCCGAGGCTGATCGGTCCGTTCAGGGCGCCACCTGAGCGCTGCGGGGTCCGAAACCTGCCAGCCACCGCGCACGCGGCCCTCCCGATGGCCCAGATGTGCGAGGACTGCGCAGTTGGCCTTCTGGACGGCCCGACATCTGGACGGCCCGACCTTGACGCGCAGGCCCAGACGGCATCAACTGGTGGTGTAGTTGGCCGCCAGACAGCGAAGGGAGCGCCCGTGGACGTCGCGATCCGCGCGGTTGACCTTGTCAAGCACTTCGGGGCAGTGGCTGCCGTTGACGGCATGACCTTCGATCTCGCTCCCGGCCGCATCTACGGCCTGCTGGGCCCCAACGGCTCCGGCAAGACCACGCTGATCCGGCTGCTCACCGGCATGACGCGGGCCACTTCGGGCACGGCCGAGGTGCTGCGCGTGGCGATGCCAAACCGGCCGATCCTTGCGCGGATTGGCTACATGACGCAGGCCGACGGGATCTATCCCGCGCTCACGGCGGGGGAGAACGCGCAGTTCTTTGCCGCGGCCTACGGCATCGAGAACAAGACGCGCGTCCGCGAGGCGCTTGCCCTGGTGGACCTGGCGGATCGGGA
>CAIXZV010000153.1 GCA_903924005.1 uncultured Chloroflexota bacterium
CCGCCGCGCGCGGCTGCCGGGCCATTCGCGTATGGTTCGGTCAGGCGAGGACTGTCGCTCATGTCATGATCGCCTGTCGGACGAGAGGGATGAACGGTGACCAGCAACCCGGGCCTGGCGCGCTCGCGCCGCTCTGTGATGGCAGCCGCGGCGGCCGCGGGCATGGCGCTCGTGGCCGAGGCGGTGGTTCGACCCCGCGTGGCGCAAGCCACGGTGGGGACATTCCAGTACGGGACGAGCAACTTCGCCGGCATTGACTCTACGGATCTTTCAGCCAGCGGCCCCCTTGCCACGCTCACTGTGGAAAACGCAGGTACCGGAGCAGGCATCGTCGCCCTTTCTTCGGGCGGGACTGCGTTCGCAGCAACCAGCTCTGCGTCCGGGTACGCCTCGCTCTATGGCAACCACGAGGCGGGTTATGGGGTCATCGGCGACACCGGTTTCCTGGGGGCCGCGGATGGGATGGCGGGTGTCTGGGGCCGGGACGCCAGCGTTTCGGGAGCCGTCGGCGCGGCCGGCGGATCGGTGAATGGCACGGGGCTCGTCGGCGTCGGCGCTGCGAGTGCGGCTGTCACGCAACCGGCTGCGGCCCTCGGCTCGAATGGCCTGGCCGAGTCCACCGGCGTATTTGGCGTATCGCCCAGCGGCGTTGGCGTTCGAGCGCAGAGTACAACCGGCACCGCGCTCAAGGTGAGCGGCAAGACGCACTTCAGCCGTTCGGGAAGGGCCACGGTTCCCGCAGGCCACAGCTATGTGGACGTCCCCGTTGCGGGCGGCGTCGCAGCAACATCGCTGTGCTTCGCGAACCTCACCGCATACCGGTCCGGCGTCTACGTTGCTGCTGTGCGTCCGGCCTACCCGACGACGGCCAAGGTCCGCATCTACCTCAACAAGGCGGTGACCGCCTCGACCGTGGTCGCCTGGCTCGTCAGCGACTGAGCGTCGGCAGCCAGGCCTCAAGGGCTGCGAGGGCGGGCGGCAGCGGGTTCGCGGCGGCGTCGAGGACCGCGAGGCCGGGTTCGCCGCGGAACCAGGAGCGCTGACGGCGGGCGAAGCCGATGTTGTGCTGCGCATCGAGACCGACGGCCTCCTCCAGGGTGATCTCCCCGTCGAGGTGGGACCAGCTCTCGCGGTACCCGATGGCGCTGAAGCACGGAAGCGCGGGATCCCAGCGCTCGCGGAGCGCGCGAGCCTCTTCCACGAGGCCCGCGTCAAACTGGGCGCGGGCGCGGTTGGTGATGGCGAGGCGCTGGAGTTCGGGGTCAAGGATGAGCTGCAAACCCAGCACAGGCGCGGGATAGCCAACAGGCTCCGGCAGCGGGGCGTCGCCGCGCAGGGTGGCGATCTCCAGCGCCCGCACCACGCGGCGCGGATTCCGCAGATCCGTCCGTCCGGCAAGCCGTGGGGCAAGGTTGCGGAGCCTTCGGGCAAGCTCTGCTACCCCGTGGCGCGTGAGGTCAAGCTCGATCTTTGCACGGACGTCGGGATCAAAGGCAAGCGCGTCGGTGTCGATCCCGCGCATTACCGCGCGGAGCCAGAACCCGGTGCCGCCAACAAGGATGCCGATGCCACGCCGAGCGCCGAGCGCCTCGAGGGCCGTGAGTGCATGCGTGCGAAAGTCCGCGATGGTGAATGGCTGATCCGGATCCACAAGGTCGATGCCGTGGTGGACGACCTGGGCACGCTCCTCGGCGGTGGCCTTGGCCGTGCCGATGTCGAGTCCGCGGTACACCTGCCGCGAATCCGCCGAGACGATCTCCGCGGGAACCCCGCGCGCCATGAGGCGCTCGGCGAGGGCGATGGCGAGGGCGGTCTTGCCGGTGGCCGTGGGGCCACCCAGGACGACGAGCGGTGCGGCGGGTGCGATTGGGAGCGTGATGGGGGTCTCCAGGCTCTAGATCAGCCGGCCGCGGAGCGCATAGGGGCCCGCGTGCTCAATCAGGACATCGGCCTCGGTGCCGAGGAGGGTCGCCGGGGCAGCAACGTGCACCAGCTTGTTCTCGCGGCTTCGGCCAAGCATGTGGGCGATGCCGTGGGGCAGGTTGGCGAAGGCGTCTCTCGAGGCGGACGTGCCCGCTGCCTCCTCGTCGGCCTCGTCATCGTGGCTGTGCGCCCGCGGCGGCACAACGCTGTCCAGCAGGACGCTCGCGGTGCGGCCCAGCCAGGCGCAGTTGCGCTCAAGGCCGATGCCCTCCTGGACGCCCAGCAGGTCGACGAGGCGCCGCTTCTTCACATCGGCCGGAACGTCGTCCGCGAGATGCGTGGCCGGCGTGCCGGGCCGCTCGCTGTAGGCCGCGGCAAACACCTGGTCGTACCGGACGGTCTCGAGCAGGCGGATGGTGTCGGCGTACTCCTCGTCGGTTTCGCCGCAGAACCCGGTGATGACATCCGTGGAGAGCGCGATGCCCGGGACGGCCTCGCGGATGCGTGCCAGCCGCTCAAGGTAGTGGTCAATCGTGTACTGGCGGCCCATGCGCCGCAGCATCGAGTCGGAGCCGGACTGGACGGGCAGGTGGAGCGCCTCGCACACCGACGGGCACTCGGCGATCGCCTCGATGAGGCGGTCTGAGAGGTCCCACGGGTGCGAGGTGACAAAGCGCAGGCGCGTGATGGCGGGCACGCCAACGCCATCGTCGCGGGCGATCCGGATGGCGTCCACGGCGCGCACAAGCTCGGCAAGGTCGGGCCGTGCTGTCCGGTCCTGCGCGCGGCCAACGGTGCGCTGCGTCTGGACATGGGTGAAGCGGGGCTCTGGCGCCAGATCGTGGCCATACGAGTTGACGTTCTGGCCCAGCAGCGTGACCTCGCGGTACCCCGCCGCGGCAAGGGCGCGCGCCTCGGCGACGATCTCGTCAAAGGGCCGGCTTCGCTCGGGACCGCGGCTGAACGGGACGATGCAATACGTGCAGGTCTTGTCGCAGCCGTAGATGATGGGCAGCCAGGCGCTGATGGCAGAGCCCCGAAGGACGGCGCCGCCCGTGACGGCGTCAGCCCGGGCCCGCACAAGGTGCGAGGCGTCGGAGACCTCCGCGCCCTTCACCAGCGTGGTGGCCGCGGTCATCGCCAGCGCGCCAACCGGGGCTTGTGCCGAGGCGAGGCCAAGGCGGTCGATGAGCTCCGGCTCCTCGTCTGGCCGCAGGAACATGTCCACGGCCGGGTACCGCTTGGCGAGGCCCGCGCGGTTTGACGTCCGCACGGAACAGCCGGTGAGGACCACGCGCATGCCAGGGTTTGCCGTCTTGAGCCGTGCCAGGACGCCCTGCCGCCCAATCACCTTGGCCTCGGCGGCTTCTCGGATGGCGCAGGTGTTGATGACGACGAGGTCAGCGGCCTCCATGGACGGCGCCTCGGCACAGCCCGACGCAAGCAGGCGCCCGGCCATCTCCTCGGAGTCGCTGCGGTTCATCTGACAGCCCAGGGTCCAGACGAAGAAGGACGGCAGGGCGCGCGTCTCGGGCCGGAACTCGGCAAGCCGCGCATCGCCGGGCGCGTCCGCGGCAGGAGACCCGCGCGGAACGGCGCTGACGGGAGCGCCAAACTCAACCACCGGCAGCTGGCGCGGGCTCATGCCGCATCGCTCCCGGCTGCAAACTCCGTCCGCTGGCCCCATGTTGTTGCGGCGATTGCGGTCCGAGCCTTGGCGACAAGACCCTCGGGCATCACCAGCAGGGCGTGGGTGGCCGCGTACGGGCCGTCGTCGCCGTGATAGTCGGAGCCGCCGGTGGCCACCATGTGCAGGTTGGTCGCAACGCGGGTCATGGCTGCTCGGGTCTCGGGAGTGAAGGAGCGGTGGTTGGTCTCAAGACCGCCCAGACCCTCCGCAATCAGATCGCGGAGCAGGCCGATGCGATCCGGCGCCTCGGCAAAGTGCGCAAGCGACGGGAGTCCGCCAGCGGCGCGGATTGCCCGGATGGCGCCGATTGGGTCAAGGCCCGTGCGCGCCACGTAGCCGGGCCGGCCGTGGCCAATCCAGACTCGGAATGCCTCGTCCACGCTCTCCACATAGCCCGCGGCCATCATCGCGCGGCCAAGCGTGGGTCGGCCAAGGGCCCCGTCCGCTGCGAGGTCCATGGCCGCGAGCTGGTCGTCGATGGGTTTGCCAATCTCCCGCAGCTTTGCAACCGCCTCGGCGAACCGGATCCGGCGGGCACCACGTTGTTGCACGAGAGCGGCCTCGAACGCCTCGTCGTCGGGATCAACACCGATGCCGAGGATGTGGAGCTCGCCCTCGGAGATCTCGAGCCCAAGACCGCGCGTGATGCTGTTGATCTCGACGGCCGGCACGAGTTCAAGGCCTGCCGGAAGGGGCGCCGCACCGGGCGCCCGCAGCTCGCGGTACGCCGCAAGGTTGTCGTGGTCTGCGATTGCGAAGAGCCGTATGCCCACATCGGCCGCCTGCCGGACAAGTGCGGCTGGCTCAAGCACGCCATCGGAGCGCAGCGTGTGGGCGTGGAGGTCTGCTGTGGCGGTGCCCGGCGCGGGAGCGGGCCCGTCCGCCCGGCCGACGTGTCGGGAGGCCACGTGTGTCAGATCTCGACGAGGCGCTGGATACGCTCGATCTGGAGCGCGCGCCCGGTTGCTGGATCAATGTCGATCTGGCAGGCGTTGAGGACAACAGGGCCATCCCCAACCTCAAACCGGGTGGGCAGGCCGTTGAGGAAGCGCGGGATAACGGTGGCCGGGTTAAACCCGATGACGCTCCACAGCGGACCGGTCATGCCCAGATCGCTCTGGTAGGCCGTGCCGCTTGGGAGGATCCGCTCATCGCCGGTGACGACATGCGTGTGCGTCCCCACCACCACGGACACCCGCCCGTCCAGATACAGCCCAAGGGCCGTCTTCTCGGAGGTGATCTCGCAGTGGAAGTCCACAAGCCGGATGGGCGGCAGCGGCTCAGACGCCTCGTCCAGCAGCCTGTCAGCTTCGGTGAACGGGTTCTCGATGGGCTGCATGAAGGTGCGCCCCTGAAGGTTGATCACCGCAAGTTCAGAACCGTCCAGCGCGGAGTAGGTGCCCCAGCCGCGCCCGGGGACATCGTGCGTCCCGTAGTTGAGCGGCCGCAGGACGCGGTCGTTCGCGTCAAGGAAGGGGTAGATCTCGCGCTTGTCCCAGATGTGGTTGCCGCTTGTGATCACGTCCACACCGGCGGCGAACAGCGCCTCCGCCGTTGAGACTGTGAGCCCCATGCCGCCCGCGAGGTTCTCCCCGTTTGCGGTGACGAAGTCCACACCGCGCTCCATGCGGAGGTCCCCAAGGACCTGCTCCACGGCAATGCGACCGGGTTTGCCAATCACATCGCCAATCATCACGACGCGGCACGCGCCAGGCGGGCGCGGTGCATTCCCGTTGGTTGGGTTGCCAAGCCCCGCGCGATCGGATCGGGTGGCCATCGTGGGCCCTCCCCTACTTCGCGTATTCGACTGCGCGGGTCTCGCGGATCACGGTCACCTTGATCTGGCCCGGGTAGGTGAGGTTCTCCTCGATCTTCTTGACGATGTCTCGCGCCAGACGGGTGGCGGAGAGATCGTCAATCTCCTCGGGACGGACGAGGATGCGCACCTCGCGCCCTGCCTGGACGGCAAACGAGCGCTCAACGCCCGTGAAGCTGTCGGCGATGGCCTGCAGCTCCTCAAGACGCTTGACGTAGGTCTCCATCGTCTCGCCGCGGGCGCCAGGCCGGGACGCCGAGATGGCGTCTGCGATCTGGACGATTGGCGCTTCGATGCAGGCGTATTCAACCTCCTGGTGGTGCGCAGCAATTGCGTTCACCACCTTGAAGGGCATGCCGTGCTTCTGGGCGAGGGCTGCGCCGATGGCGGCGTGCGGGCCCTCAACCTCGTGGTCGATGCCCTTGCCGACGTCGTGCAGGAGCCCGCCGATCTTGGCGGCCTGGACGTCCGCCCCCATCTCCGCAGCGATAATCGCGGCGAGATGGCTGGTCTCCACGCAGTGAACCAGCACGTTCTGGCCGTAGCTGGTGCGGAACTTGAGCCGGCCGATCTGCTTCACGAGGTCTGCGGGGAGCCCTGGGACGCCAGCGTCATAGCAGGCCTGCTCGCCGGCCTGGCGCATGGTGACGTCAACCTCGGCGCGGGCCTTGGCGACAACCTCTTCGATGCGTCCGGGGTGAATGCGGCCGTCGGCGATGAGCTTTGTGATGGCAACCCTCGCCACCTCGCGGCGAACCGGGTCGAAACCCGAGAGCACCACGGTCTCGGGGGTGTCGTCGATGATCAGGTCGATCCCGGTGGCCTGCTCCAGGGCGCGGATGTTGCGCCCCTCGCGGCCGATGATGCGGCCCTTCATCTCGTCGCTTGGCAGGTGGATGACGGTGACAGTGTGTTCGGCCGTGTGATCCGCGGCAACGCGCTGGATGGCGGTGACGATGATCTCGCGGGCCTTGTCCTGCGCCTCGTCGCGGGCGCGACGCTCAATAGACCGCGCAAGCTTGACCGCGTCGTGCTCTGCTTCTTCGCGGATTGCCTCAAGCAGCACGCCCTTGGCGTCTTCGGCGGTCATCCCGGCAACCTTCTCAAGGGCTACCACGCGCTCTTGGTTGAGGCGCGCCAGATCATCGCGCTGGTGCTCAACCTCGCGCTCCCGATCGTTGATCTTGCGGCCCTTTTCCTCAAGCATGTCCGCGCGCTGGTCCAACTGCTCATCGCGGGCGAGAAGCCTGCGCTCAAGACCCTGGAGTTCGCCGCGCTTTGCTCGCGCCTCGTCCTCAGCCTCACGCTGGAGACGAAGCTTCTCGTCCTTCGCCTCAAGGATCATGTCCTTCTGCGAGGCTCTCGCCTCAGCAACGATCCGGGCGGCCTTGTCCTGGGCGGACTTGACGCTCTGGGTTGAGAGCACGCCGCGGGCGAGAAAGCCAAAGACAACGCCGGACACACCGGCGATGACCGCTGCAACAGCGATCCATAGTTCCATATTCGGATCCTCCCTCCCGGCCGGGATGATGGGCCGGGAGTGCATGACGATTCAACAGTGAGCGCCAGTAGCGGCTGCAGGCTGGGCGGCCGACCGGGGCGCCAATACAGCGCTTGTCCGGTCGCAGACGTCGCTGCGCTCTACCCGGCGTGGCCCGAAGGTCCACGACAGATTGGACGGATGCTACAGCGTTCGGCCGGAACCGGCTCGCAACGATTGGCGCGCCGCTATCGTTTGGTCATGGAGCTGATTGAAACGCGGGTTCGGGGAGTCCTCGCAGCGTCACCACCGGTCCACGCGTCGGTTGTCGTGCGGCGTGCGGGCTGTGCGGACCTTGTCTCAATTGCTCCGGATGCGGTCTTTCACGCTGCGAGCACCATGAAGGTGCCGGTCCTTGTGGAGCTCTACCGGCGAGTTGCGGCGGGCGCCCTGGCGCTTGACGACACGCTCCCGGTCACCACGTGCTTCCGCAGCCTTGCGGACGGCAGCCCATACGTGCTCTCCCCCGCCTCGGACACCGAACTAGGCCTGTACGACCGCGTGGGCGAACTGGTGACCCTGCGGGAACTGGCGGCGCTGATGATCACGGTGAGCAGCAATGTCGCCGCCAACATGCTGGTGGAGCTGCTGGGTGCGCCCGCGGTCAGCGCAGGCATGGCGGATCTTGGCGCGCCGTCGCTCCGCGTCCTGCGGGGTGTGGAGGATCTGCGAGGCTTCGACGCCGGTCTGAACAACACCGTCACTGCCCGCGGTCTAGCCACCCTGTTTGAGGAGCTTGCTCTCGGCCGAATCCTCTCCCCGGCCGCCTCGGAGGAGATGCTTTCGGTCCTGGCGGGTCAGGCCTTCAATCACGCAATCCCCGCAGGTCTTCCGGCAGGGCTCCGCGTCGCCCACAAGACAGGGTCCATCACCGGCCTGTTCCACGATGCCGGCGTCGTGCTGGACGGGCCCGGCGCGCCGTGGGTGATCGTGGCGTTGACACAGGGTTTGCCGGAGGACGATGCGGCGCCGGCGCTTATCGCGGCGGTTGCCCACCAGGTCTATGAGGCAATCTGCGCCGCAAGCGCCTAAATCTCGTCTTCCACAATGGTTGCGGCGTCCGCTTCTGCCGCAAGGACGCGCTTGGCCACGGCCGAGCAAATATCCGGGCCAAACCCGGCACGCGCAAGCAGGGCGTAGGCCCGCTGCAGCCGTCCGCGCGGGTCTGGTAGGCGCAGGATGCTCGCCACCCGCTTGCGAAGCAGGCGCTCCGCTGCGGCATCGTCCGCGGAGGCGCCAGTCGCGTCCCCGTCCGGACCCACGCCCGCGTCTGCGTCCGCCCTGCGGTCATCGAGAACGGCGTCCACCGTGTCTCGCTCTACGCCCTTGCGGGCGAGCTCGATGCGGAGCGCGCGTTCTCCGCGGGGCCGGGCGCGGTCCCGGGACTCCACCCACGTCCGGGCAAAGGCGTCGTCGTCCAGATACCGCAGTTCGGTCAGCCGATCGATGGCCTCTCCGACAAGTGACGCCGGATATCCAAGGCCCAGCAGCCGTCTCCGCATCTCGTCAACGGACCGCTGGCGCGCCTCGAGAAGGCGAGCGGCGGCGTCAAGCACCTCCGGGAGTGCCGTGGTCTTGGCGCGCTCCGCGCGGCGCTCCGCAGGTGTGGGCTTGGGGGTGGACCGGCGCTGGCGCCGGCCCCCCGATGTCTCCACGGGCGCGGTGGCCCTGCCGACCTACTCTGCTTCCTCAATCCCCTCCACGGGGAGCGTGACCTCTGACATCTTGGCGCGGATCCGTCGCTCGATTTCCGCGGCAACCTCAGTGTTGGTCTTGAGGAACTCCTTGGCGGCCTCGCGGCCTTGGCCAAGACGGGTGTCCACAAACGTGAACCAGGCGCCGGTCTTGGTGACGATGTCCATCGCGACACCGACGTCCAGGAGC
>CAIXZV010000154.1 GCA_903924005.1 uncultured Chloroflexota bacterium
GGGTGTGGGGCTGCTGGCTCAGCTTGGCGCGGAGTTGGCCGCGCAGGGCAAGTCTGGCGCCGAGATCGCCGAGACGCTTGAGACCCGCAAGGCCGACATCGACCTGTTTGTTGCGCTCGACACGCTTGAATACCTCAAGCGCGGCGGCCGGATCAGCGGCGCGAGCGCGGTCATCGGCTCCATGCTCTCGATCAAGCCCATCATCACCGTGGTGGACGGCAAGGTGGAGAACCACGAGCGTGTCCGATCTCGCCTCAAGGCGCGTGAGCGGACGCTCGAGCTGCTGACCACACGGCCGGTGGAGCGCGCCTGCATCCTCCACACCACCAACGCCGACGCCGACGCCTTCCGCGACCAGTTCATCGCGCGCTCCGGCGTCAACGCGTCCGCGGTCCAGATCATGACCGTTGGTTCATCGGTTGGCCCGCACCTGGGCCCGGCCGCCGTGGGCGCAGTGCTCCTCCTCAAGGCGCAGTAGCCGCAACCTTTCGCAACCATGGGGCGCCGGGACGGTCCGGCCGTCGTTGCACCCTGCCACCCGACAGGGACGAATGAGTGACGGAGTGGTTGCGACTGAGTGACGGTCGGCCCCTCAGAGCCGGGACCTCGTGGCTATACTCGGGTACGAGAGGCGGTTCGCTGTGACCTCCGCGCCGCAGGGCGGCTGTGGCACGCGAACCCCCGTGGGGTCGTCCGGAAGACGACCCATCGCTTCGGGACGGCGTCCACCGCCCCACCACGAGGATCGTGCAGCTCCATGACGACGGAGAGCACTACAGCGCCCATCAATGCGTGGCAGGTCGCCCAGCACCAGTTTGACCTTGCCGCCGAGATGCTCAATCTGGACCCCGGTCTTCGCCGCGTGCTCCGTGAGCCGCGCCGCGAGCTGACGGTCCACTTCCCGGTCAAGATGGACGACGGGTCCGTCCAGGTCTACACCGGCTACCGCGTGCAGCACAACCTCGGCCGCGGCCCGGCCAAGGGCGGCATCCGCTACCACCAGGACGTCTCGCTCGACGAGGTCAAAGCCCTCGCGATGTGGATGACCTGGAAGTGCGCGGTCGTGGGCATCCCGTACGGCGGCGGCAAGGGCGGCGTCATCGTTGACCCCAAGAAGCTGTCCCGCAAGGAGCTTGAGGGCCTCAGCCGCCGATATTTCTCGGAGATCTCGGTCCTGATTGGCCCAGAGCGCGACATCCCCGCGCCGGACGTCAACACCACGCCCCAGATCATGGCGTGGTTCATGGACACCTACTCGATGCATGTCGGGTACACGGTCCCGGGCGTCGTCACCGGCAAGCCCATCAGCCTGGGCGGCTCTGAAGGCCGCAACGAGGCAACGGCTCGCGGCTGCGTCTTCACCATCGTGAAGGCCGCCGCACACCTTGGCATGGACCTCAAGAAGTGCAAGGTCGCCGTCCAGGGCTACGGCAACGCCGGCTCTATCGCCGCGCAGCTGATGGCCGCTGAGGGCAGCACCATTGTCGCGGTCTCGGACTCCAGCGGCGGCATCCGCAACATGGGCGGGCTGGACCCGGACAAGGTTCTCGCATGGAAGAAGGAGCACGGGACCGTCAAGGGCTTCCCGGGCGCCGAGGACATCACCAACGCGGATCTGCTTGTCACCGAGTGCGACATCCTGATCCCGGCGGCGTACGAGAACCAGATCACCGTCGCCAACGCGGCGCAGGTGAAGGCCAAGATTGTCGCTGAGGCCGCCAACGGCCCCACAACCCCCGAAGCTGACGACATCCTCGCGGCCAAGGGCGTCTTCATGATCCCGGACATCCTCGCCAACGCCGGTGGCGTGACGGTCTCCTACTTCGAGTGGGTGCAGGACCTCAACCGCGACCACTGGACCGAGGAGGACGTCAACGCCAAGCTCAAGGTCATCATGGACAAGGCCTTTGCCGAAGTCCTGGCCCAGAGCCTGAAGCACAAGGTCAACATGCGGACC
>CAIXZV010000155.1 GCA_903924005.1 uncultured Chloroflexota bacterium
GCTGGCGCTCCCGGGTCCGCAAACTCCGCGAGTTCGGCCGTGTACCGCTCAAGCAGGCCGATGCCTGGTCCAGCCGCAACTGACGCCGTGGGTGCCGCAAACGGCCAGCCGCCGCCCTTGAGCCATTCAACCGTTTCGGCGTGAAAGCGGTCTGCCACCGCGAGGTGGCGCGCGAGGGCCAGACCCACCGCGTCACGGTCCAGCACAGCCACGGCGAGCTCCGCGACAAGCACCGGGCGCTCGTCCTCAGAGATGGAGAACTTCACGAACGGCAGCTCGTCGTTCCAGCGCAGCAGCTTGCGGTACGACTTGCGGAAGCTGTCGTTGATGGACGGGGCAAAGTGGGTCCAGCAGATCAGGGCAAGCGTCGGATCCAGGATCAACGTGACGCGCAGATGGGTGCGCCGACGGCCATCGAGCACCAGGTCCCACGATGTCACCCCGTCCCGATCGGCGCGCTCAACCGGCTCCAGCCCGAACTCCGTGAGCCAGGCCTCAATCTCCGCCGGGGTGCATCCCTGGGTCCGGGGCGGGTTGGGCATGGGCCCGAGTTTACCGGACGACCCGAAACACTCCAGCCGACGGCCCGGCCATCAGCCCAACCGGCGACAGTGGCGCGGGCTTAGCGGCCTGCTGTAGCAGCCGGCGCGTCGTCGTCCTCGTCGTCAGCGCTCTTGGCGGCCCGGTCAGGCCGGCGCTCCACGGTGCCGCCCGACTTGACCACGCGCGTGGTGAAGTCCGTGGACCGCACGCCCTCGCCCACCTTGACGTTCCGCCCGAGACGGACGCCTTGACGGACGACGGACTGCTTGCCAACCACGGTGATCCCGGTGTTGAGCCGTGTGGGCTCAGCCGTGTTGGGGGTGTCGAAATCCGAGCCGTCGCCGACGATGGCACCTTGGCCGACGACGACCTCCTTGTCCAGGATCGCCCTGTCCACAACCGCACCGCTGCGAACAACCGCGTCAAACATGACGATTGAGTCCCGGACCACGGCGCCGACATCCACACGGACACCAGGCGAGAGCACGCTGTTCACCACGGTGCCGTTGATCACGCAGCCGTGGCTGATCATGCTGCGGTGGACCTGTGCCGTGGGGCCAATCTTGGCCGGCGCCCGCTCCTCGGACCGCGTGTGGATGAGCCACTCCCGGTCGTAGAGGTCCAACTCCGGGCGGTCGTCCAGAAGGGCCATGTTGGCCTCCCAGAACGACTGGATGGTGCCCACGTCCTGCCAGTAGCCGTCAAACTTGTAGCCGAAGACGCGGGCACCGCCCTCGAGCATGGCGGGGATGATGTTGGCGCCAAAGTCCCGGCGATCCTCCGACAGCCAGCGCAGCAGCGCCCGCTTGCTGAACACATAAACGCCCATCGACGCAAGGTCGCTCTTTGGGACCTTGGGCTTCTCCTGCCACTCGGTCACGCGGTCCTGCTCGTCCAGCGCGAGGACGCCCATGCGGCTTGCCTCGGCGATGGGCACACGGCGCACGGCAATGGTCACGTCGGCGCGGTGGCGCCGGTGCGCGGCAAGAAACGGCGTGTAGTCCATCTTGTAGATGTGGTCGCCGGCCAGGACCAGAATGGTGTCGCCCGCGTCACGCTCGATCACGTTGATGTTCTGCAGCACCGCGTCCGCCGTGCCGCCGTACCACTCCGCCACGCGGCCACGCCTGATGTACGGCTGGAGCAGCTTCACGCCGCCCCTGTTGCGGTCCAGGTCCCACGGGCGCCCAAGGCCGATGTGGTCGTTGAGCGAACGGGGGTTGTACTGCGTGAGCACAACCACGTTGTCCACACCGGAGTTCACGCAGTTGCTCAGCGTGAAGTCGATGATCCGGTACTTGCCGCCAAAGGGGACGGCGGGCTTGGCGCGTACGGACGAGAGGATGGACAGGCGCTCCCCTTCGCCACCAGCGAGGATGATCGCCATGATCGGCTTGGCCAACGTCAATCCTCCGGGGGTGCAGGCGGGGTCGTGGGCAGGTCCGATCCTAACAGCGGCGCCGATCCGGCGTCGGCCAAGTCCCGCTTGTCACGCACGATGGGCAAACCGCTACGTAAACAGGCGGGGGTTCATGGCCACGCCACCGAACGACACGATCCAGTGGAGGTGCGCCCCTGTGGAGTGCCCGGTGTTGCCCTCGTAGCCGATGATCTGGCCCTGGTTCACGATGTCGCCCGTTCGCACGGGGTACTTCGGCTGCAGGTGGGCGTACCAGGTCACCAGTTTTGCGCTGTGGGCGATGATCACGATCCAGGCTGGGTTGGCGCCGTCGGCGTAGTTCCAGCCCACGTACACCACGCGTCCCGGGCCAGCGGCGCGAACTGGCGTCCCATATGGCGCGACGATGTCGATCCCGTTGTGGTAATGGGCGCAGCTGCCGGTCGGCGGCTCCCACGAGAAGCCCGTGCAGCCAAACGGCTGGGTGATCGCGCCAACCATCGGCCAGATGAGCGTGCCGTTGTACACCGACGGGATGTGTCCGAGGTTGTACTGCTGGGCAACCAGCGCGTTGATCTTGTCCTGCAGCTTCTTGCGCGCGACGGCGGCTGCGGCGAGTGCCTTGGCAAGCTTCACCTTGTCCGCGGCGGCCTTGGCGTACTGCGCCCGCTGGTCCGAGAGGGCGGCCTTCGCGGCCTGCTCAAGACCCGTGAGCTTGGCCTGCGCGGAGTTGAGGGAAGCGATCCGCGCGTCAAGCTGCTGCTTCTGGACACCAACCTGCTGGCGCAGCTGGCTTGTGGAGTCGCGGGTTGCCTGCAGGGTCTGGTGGAGCGAGAGCAGCGTGGCGCGGTCCTGCGTGATTTGTGCGGCCAGCGCCTGATCCTGCTCCGCAGCGTCAAGCTGGGACGAGATTGCGGCCAGCATGTCCGTGAACGAAGCGCCCGAAAGAAGGACTTCCAGCAGCGACGTGCGCTGGGCC